>DATLLM010000268.1:0-3622 GCA_035537855.1 Chloroflexota bacterium
GTGCTGCTCGCGGCCGCGGCGGTCGCCCTGGTCTGGGCGAACTCCCCCTGGGCGGGGGCGTACGCCGCGCTCTGGCACACCCCGATCACCGTCGGCGTCGGTGGCGCCGTCCTGACCCGGGATCTGCACCACTGGATCAACGACGGCTTGATGGTGGTCTTCTTCTTCGTCGTCGGCCTGGAGATCAAGCGCGAGGTGCTGGTCGGCGAGCTGGCCGCGCCGCGCCGCGCCGCGCTCCCGGCGGCGGCGGCCCTCGGCGGGATGCTGGCGCCGGCGGGGATCTACGCCCTGCTGAACCCCGCCGGCCCGGCGGCCGCCGGCTGGGGCGTGCCGATGGCGACGGACATCGCCTTCGCCCTGGGCATCCTGGCCCTGCTCGGCCGGCGCGTGCCGCTGGCCCTGAAGGTGTTCCTCACCGCCCTGGCGGTGATCGACGACATCGGGGCCGTGCTCGTGATCGCCCTCTTCTACACCCCGAGCGTCTCCTGGACGGCCCTCGCAGCGGCGGCCGCCTGCCTCGCCCTGCTGGTCGGCGTCAACCGCCTCGGGGTGCGCACGCCGGTGGTCTACGCCATCCTGGGGATCGTCCTCTGGCTGGCCGTCCTGCTGTCCGGCGTCCACGCCACGGTGGCCGGCGTGCTGCTGGCGGCGACCATCCCGGCCCGCACGCGGATCGACCCCTCCGCCTTCCTCGCCCGCGGCCGGGCGTTCCTCGGCGACTTCGCCGCCGCCGCGCCCGAGCCCGCCGCCGGTCCCGCCCGCGCCCTCGCCCCGGGACGCTCGGGGCCCCGCTTCATCACCGAGGGCCAGCAGACGGCGGTGCTGGCCCTCGAGGAGGCCTGCGAGCACGTGCAGACCCCCCTGCACCGTCTGGAGCACGCCCTCCACCCGTGGGTCGCCTTCGCCATCATGCCCCTCTTCGCCCTGGCCAACGCCGGGGTCAGCCTGAGCGCTGAGGTGCTCGCGCGGGCCGTCAACCCGGTCACCCTCGGCGTCTTCGCCGGCCTGGTGGTGGGCAAGCAGGTGGGCATCACCGGCGCCGCCTGGCTCGCCACGCGCACGGGGATCGCCGCCCTGCCCGCCGGCGTCTCCTGGCGCCAGATCTACGGCGCCGCCTGGCTCGGCGGCATCGGCTTCACCATGTCCCTCTTCATCGCCGCCCTGGCCTTCGAAGACGAGCCCACCCTCGCCGCCGCCAAGATCGGCATCCTGGGGGCCTCCCTCGTCGCCGGCGTGACCGGCTGGGCCATCCTGCGCGCCGCGCCGGCCAGGTCAGGGAGCGGGAGCGAGGTCGAAGCCGAAGGCGGGCCCGAAGGCGAAGGCGAAACCGAAGGGGAAAGGGAAGGGGAAGGAGCGGGCGCCGTCAAGGTGGGATAGTCCCCGCCCGAAGGGCCCGAAGGGCACGTATCGTCTTCAACAGCGGCGGCGTCGGGATAGGTAGCGTCCGAGGAGCACGCACTTGCGCGAATACCGGCGGCGGTGGGGTATCCGCCGTCCGAGGAGCACGCTCTTGCGCGGGCGCGGCCCGCTGGACGCCACCGGCCGGCCGCGCACGGCGTCGTACCCAACGCCAGCGGGGCGTTCCGCGGCCACGGCCAGAGCGCAGGTCGTCAGAGCGACGACGCCCGCGGCCGGGCGGTCAGCGGCTGAAACCGCCCGGCGGGCCAGAATCACCCTGGGGTCACGCCTCTCTGGCGGCGAGCTCGCCGCCGTGCGCGGCGCGCCGGCCGCCGCCAGCGGGCCGCGCCCGCGCAAGAGCGTGCTCCTCGGGCGGCGGATACCCCACCGCCGGCGGTGAACACGATTCGTGCTCTTCGGACGCTAGCTATCCCGACGCCGCCGGTACCCGCGCAAGAGCGTGCTCCTCGGACGCTAGCTATCCCGATGCCGCTGGTACTCGCGCAAGAGCGTATTCCTCGGGCGGCGGATACCCCACCGCCGGCGGTGAACACGATTCGTGCTCTTCGGACGCTAGCTATCCCGATGCCGCCGGCGGTCAAGACGATGCGAACGCGTTTCTGGACTACGTGGCCGGAGCGAAGAGCATCACCTTGCCGTTCCGCCCGGCGGTGACGAGCGAGCCGTCCGAGCGGATGGCCGGGGGGGCCCAGATGGGCGTCCCGGCGTCGTAGTCGAAGATCCACTGCCCGTTGGTGGCGTTGATGGCCAGCAGGTGCCCGATGGTGGTGCCGACGTAGAGGGTGCCCCGGTTATCCAGGGTCGGCGAGGCGTAGATGGAGCCGAAGATCTTCGACTGCCACTTCAGCTTGCCGTCGGTCGCGTTCAGGGCGTAGACGCCGCCCTTGTTCGCGCCGAAGAACAGGGTGTTGTTGTCCGCGCTGAGGGCCGCGGTCGTCCAGATGCCGGCCAGCTCGCGCTCGGCCTCGTACATCCACTTCTGCTTGCCGTCCGGGGCGATCGCGTAGAAGTTGCTGTTGTTCGCGCCGACGTAGATGGTGCCGTCCGGCCCGATCGTCGCCGAGGCCAGGCTGCCGACGCCGTCCTGGCCCATGTTGCCGCCGGCGGTCACGGGGGCGGTCACCAGCGGCGTGGGGCCCAGGTGCTGGGCGAAGTCGAACGTCCAGCGCGTCGAGCCCTCCTTGCTGCCGGAGGCGGGCGGGGCGATGGCGTAGAGGTTGCCGTCCTGGCTGGTGACGTAGACGGTGCCGTCCTTGGCGACGGCCGGCGAGACGTACGTCGCCCGGCCGGCCTGGGCCGTCCACTTGATGCTGCCGTCCGGGGCGATCACCGTCACCTGCCCGCCACCGCCGAGGGCGTAGATCGTGCCGTCCTCGGTGATGGAGGCGGAGTTGCCGCTGCGGCCGGGCATGACCACGCCGGGGCCCAGATCGGCCTCCCAGACCTTCTGCCCTTCGCCGCCGCTTGCGGGGGCCTTCACGGCGAAGAGGGTGTTCCGGGCCTCGGTGCCGACCAGGATCTGGAACATGGAGTAGACGTTGCCGTCCTTGCCGATGGCCGGGGCGCCGTGGAAGGTGCCGTAGCCTTCGGGGTGGAACTTCCAGAGGGGGACGAGCCGGTCGCCGGTGTCGCGGATGGCGATCAGCACGCCGGCGAAGGTGTTGATGTAGATCGTGCCGTCCGGGGCGGTCATCGGCCCGGACTGGAAGTCCGTGCGCGACGCCGGGTTCTCCGGCGGCAGGAACTCCGGCGCCGTGGCGTCCAGGGAGCGGGCCAGCACGGCCCGCCGCGGGCCGGTGAACGGCGTGCGCCCCGTGTGCTGCGGGTCCATCTGGAACATGGGCTTCCCCGGCCCGGTCTGGGGCGCCGCGCTGACGGTCGCGGCCGGCTGCCCGCCCTGCGTCCCGGGGGTGCGCGCCGGCGTGACGACGATCGCCTGCGGCGACTCGCCGCAGGCGGCGAGCAGGGCGCCGGCGGCGAGCGGCGCCGCGCCGAGCAGCGCCCGGCGGCGCCGGCGGCGTCCGTTGACCAGGTTCAGCCTCCCCCCCGCCTCGACATGCCCCTCCACAATGAACCTCCTGTCGATTGCCCGGGAATCGAACGCGCCGTCCCGGTCAGGCGTCCTCAAGTGTAAGGTTTGGCAAGGGCGACCGCGACCTCGACCGGTCGCCGATGGGGGCCGTTCGGGGCGAAACAGGGGGCG
>DATLLM010000269.1:0-3736 GCA_035537855.1 Chloroflexota bacterium
GGCGCCGGGGCGGGCCTGCTGCTCGCCGCCTGCGGGGCGCCGGGGACGCGGGACGCGCAGACGGCCGCGGCGGCGAAGCAGCCGGCCACGGTGGTGGTGCACTCGCGCGCCGGCACGGCCGACCACTCGGCCTTCCAGCAGGGGCGCATCCCGCTCTTCAAGGAGCGGTTCCCGCAGATCGAGGTGCGCTACGAGGACATCCCGGGGGGCGAGATGCGGACGAAGCTGCTCGTCCTCGCCGCCGGCGGCGGGATCGGCGATCTGGCCTGGAACGGCATCTTCGTCGGCTCGCACGAGCTGCTGGCCAAGGGCGTCTTCCGGCCGGTCGAGGCGTTCGTCAAGACCGACCGGTTCGACACCCGGCCCTACCTGGTGGCCGCGCTCGACGCGCAGCGCTTCCAGGGCCAGCTGCACGGCCTCCCGTTCATCGGGCACTACGGCTGCACCGCCATCTTCTACAACGAGGACCTGCTGGCCCGGACGGGCGTCGAGCCGCCGCCGGCGGACGCCAGCTGGACGGTGGACGCGCTGGTCGACCGGGGGCGGCAGCTCACCACCAGAGGGGTCGCCGGGTTCGCGCCGAGCACCGGCATCCAGGAGTGCGGCACGGCCTGGCTGCGCACGTTCGGCGGCGAGCTGCTCAGCGCGGACGGCAAGCAGTGCCTCATCGACGCGCCCCCGGCGCTCGCCGCGCTGCAGTGGATGCACGACACGGTGCACAAGCTCCAGCTGGCGCCGAGCTTCGCCAACCCGCGGGGGGAGTTCGAGAACGGCGCCCTGGCCATGTTCCAGGCCACGCCGGCGCCGGTGGCGGAGTTCCGGGTGCCCTCCTCGAAGACGAAAGCGTTCCGCTGGAACGCCACCCTGATCCCGAAGGGGCCGACCGGCAAGCGGGGGACGCAGGGCACCATCACCGGGTACGCGCTGACCCGCCTCTCCAAGGCGCCGGAGGCGGCCTGGGAGTGGACCAAGTTCATCACGGACAAGGAGACCGGCGTCGAGCAGGTCTTCGGCGGCGGTGGCAGCCCCGGGGCGCGCACGGACGTCTGGAACGACCCCCGGCTGCTGGCCCTGCACCCCCTCTTCAGCACCACCGTCAAGGTGTACGGACAGCCGGGGCCGTTCAACGCCCCGCACAACACCCGGACGGACGAGGTCTTCAAGGCGGTCGACGCCGCCCTGCAACCGCTGTGGGCCGGACAGACCTCCGTGCCGGACGCCGCCCGGGCGGCCCGGACGGCCGTCGACCAGATCCTGGCCCAGCCCGCCGCGCCGGCGCTCAGGCGGGCGGGCGGGCGAGTCGAACCGGAATCAGGAGGCGGGCGGGATGGAGTACCGGCGTTTCGGGCGGACGGGCTTACAGGTCTCCGTGCTCGGGCTGGGCACCGGCGGGCCGAGCCAGCTCGGGCAGACCAGCGGCGTGCCCGAGGCGGCGGCGGCGGCGGTGGTGCGCCGGGCCCTCGACCTGGGCATCAACCTGATCGACACGGCGGCCCAGTACCGGGAGAGCGAGGCCATCCTGGGGCGCGCCCTCGACGGGGTGCCGCGGGACGGCTACGTGCTCTGCACCAAGTGCAACCCGGTCCTGGAGCGGGGCGCCCCGCCCGAGGGCAACCTGAAAGCGGAGGGCGAGCTGACCGCCTCCCTGCAGCGCAGCCTGCAGCGGCTGCGCACCGACCACGTCGACGTCTTCCAGCTGCACGGCGTGCGGCCGACGGACTACCCGGCCGTGCGCGACCGGTTCGTCCCCGAGCTGCGCCGCTTGCAGGAGCAGGGGGCGATCCGCTACCTGGGCGTCACCTCGGGCTTCCCCGCCGACGACCACCTGGAGATGCTGACCGCCGCCCTCGACGACGACCTGTGGGACTCGATCATGGTGGGCTACAACCTGCTCACCCTCACGCCGGAGGCGCACGTCCTGCCGGCGGCGCAGGCCCGGGACGTCGGCGTGCTGGTGATGTGCGCCGTGCGCCGCGCCATCGCCCGCCCCGAACGGCTGACCGCCCTGATCCGCGACCTGAAGGAGCGGGGCGAGCTCGCCGCGGACGCCGTGCCGGACGACGCGCCGCTGGACTGGCTCGTCCACGGGGACGTCCCCTCCGTGACCGCGGCCGCCTACCGCTTCGCCGCCGGCCACCCCGGGGTGTCCTGCGTCCTCACCGGAACGGCCGACGCCGGCCACCTGGAGGACAACGTGCGCGACGTCGCCGGCGGCCCCATCCCCGCCGCCGACCGCGAGCGGCTCGGCGAGCTGTTCGGGCCGATCCGTCGCAACCTGGGGAACTGAACGCCGGGGCGCCCCGGCGCCCCGATGGGGGTCAGGCCCCCGCCGACCGCAGCAGCTCGTTGAGCTTCTGGGTCGCCTCGGCCGATCCGTCCCGCACCGACTTGCGCCCCTCGCGCACCTCCGTCCACGCCTCCATCACGGGCACGTCGGTCTTCAGGATGACGGGGTGCCCGCCCCACAGGGTGGCGTGCTCGATCGCGTCGACGAACGCCCTGGCGTTCTTACCCGGCACCGCGTTGACGAAAGGCCCCTCGGCGACCGAGCGGATCGAGGGCACAGACGCGACCTCGGGGACGTAGAAGCTGGTCTGGGCGTCCTTACCGGTGAGCTGCTTCAGGACGGCCCACGCCCCGTCCCGGTTCTTCGCGCCGTTGACGAGAGAGAACGCCTCGCCGGAGAGCCACGTGCCCCGGGTCTTGTTCGCGTTCCACGGCACGGTCATCACGTCCCACTCGAGGCTGGGGTAACGCTCCCGGAGCACCGGGATCGTCGCCGGCGGCATGCTGGACATACCGAGCCGCCCGTCGCCGAACGTGGGGTTGAGGCCCGCCCGGTGGGAGAGGTTCGAGGTCGGCGCGAACTTCTGGGCGCCGAAGCCCTGGTCGTAGTAGAACTGCAGGCCGTTGACCGCGTTCGGCTGGTCCATCAGGGACCTGGTGAAGCCCTTGTCGTAGACCTGCCCGCCGTGCATCCAGATGGCGGTGTAGAGGTGGGTGATCCAGGCCCCCCAGACCTGCGTCTGCGGGTCGCTGCCCGGCGGCGAGGCCATCCGCTTGGCGTTGCCCACCAGGTCCGCGATCGTCCACTCTTTGGTCGGGGGCTTGAGGCCGTTCTTGTCCAGCAGCGCCTTGTTGTAGGCGATGACGTGGGTGGTCAGGCCGTACGGAATCCCCCAGGTCTTCCCCTTGTACTGGTACGCCTCGAGCGCCTGCGGGAAGAAGTCCTTGGCGGAGAAGCTGCGGTCCTTCGCGATCAGCTCGTCCAGGGCCACGATCAGCCCCGCCGCGGCGTGCTGCGCCACCTCGATCCCCGCCCAGACCACGTCCGGCGGCGTCCCGCCGGCGCTCATGGTGGTGAGCTTGGCGACCGGATCGTTGGTCGGGATCATGCTCAGCTTCACCGCCGGCAGCACCCGGGTCACGTCCGCCTCCTGGCGGGTCATCCGGGTCAGCGCCGGCTCGGTGAAGGTGGCGTAGACCACCGTGACCTCGCCCGCGGGGGCGCTCGCCGCCGGCGCCGTCCCCCCCGACTCCGGGGCCCCGCCGCAGGCCGCGAGCACCACGGCCCCGCCCGCGGCCGCCACGCCGGCGAGCCCCAGCAGCATCCCGCGCCGGCGGGCGCCACCCGCGCGCTCACCGCGCCGCAGCCCACCACGCGATGCCTCACCTGCCGTCATCGGTCCGTTCCTTCTGGTCCGGCGCGTCCGCAGCGCGGGGACCCGGCGTGACT
>DATLLM010000270.1:0-4894 GCA_035537855.1 Chloroflexota bacterium
GTTGGGGACAGGGGCGGCGGCCCCACCGCCGGCGGCGCTTCCGCGGCGGCCGGGGTCGGGGCCCCCTGCTGGACCGGCGCCGCGGCCAGGGCGATGCGCACGACCCGCTCCCCCTCCGGGTCGGCCGCGGCCGTCGTGGCCACCACCGCCGGCGCATCGGGAGCCAGAGGAGGCGGGGCGACCGTCGGCGCGGTCGTCGCCGGTGCCAGGGGCGGCGGAGCGACCGTTCCCCCGGCGACGGCGGCCGGGGTGGCCACCCCATCCGCGACCGCCGCGCCGGGGACGCCGGCGTAGGCGACGGCGTCGATCCCGGTGCCGTGCAGCTCCCACGTCTGGGCCACCTGATCGTAGACGGAGGGCGCGCCCTGCGCGTCGATCGCCCACAGCGTGCCGTCCCACCCGGCGGCGATGTCCACCACCGGACCGAAGGCCAGCAGCGAGGGGTGAGCGGTGAACCCCTCGGTCAGCGCACCGCCCAGGGGGCCGCGCCCCTGCGCCGCCGCCGGACGCAGCAGCGGCGCGAGCGCCAGGGCACCGGCGCCGGCCGCCCCGAACTGGAGCAGCCGCCGCCGATCGAACCGGCCCAGACGTCGCCTCACCCGGCCACCTCCCGCGCATCGAATGGCCGCTCACGGTTCGGCCCCCCGCGCGGCGGGCGGCGGCCGGCCCGGCGGCGGGCGCCAGCGCTCGGTTGGCAGGATACCCCGGCCGCCGCACCGAGCACGAAGTCTCGGGCCGACGGGCCACGGCGCGCCAGGCGCCGCGCCAGGCGGCCGTTGGCCAGCCGGCCTCACGCTCTCCCCTTGTTCCTCGGGCGGCGGCCGGGGTATGCTGCCCCCCGGCGGCCGGCGCCCGCGCGCCCGCCTGGCCGGCAATCGGGGGGCGCGCACCCGTCGGGGTGCCGTACGGTCGTCCTCCCGATCAGGAGGCGACCCCCGACGGAAAGGCACCTGTCATGCGCATGAATCACCGCCGAGCGACGACCCTCGCCCTGTCCCTGTTCGCGAGCACCGCTCTGCCCGCCGGCGCCGGGGGCGCCGGGGGCGGCGCCCGCGAGCCGGCCTACGCCACCGCCCTGCGGCCCCGCCTGCGCCAGCTCGCCGACGAGCTGCTCGTCCCGGGCGGGGTCGTGCTGGTGCGCTCGCCGCAGCTCGGCGACTGGACGATGGTCTTCGGCACCCGCTCCCGCGGCGGCGGCGACCCGGTGCAGCTCGGCGACCACGTCCGGGTGGGCAGCAACACGAAGACCTGGACGGGGACGGTCATCCTGCAGCTCGTCCAGGAGGGCAGGCTCCGCCTGGACACCCCCATCGGCGAGTACCGGCCCGAGGTCCCTAACGGCCGCAGCATCACCATCGCCCAGCTCCTCGAGATGCGCAGCGGCCTCTTCAACTACACCGAGACCGTCGAGATGAACCGAATCCTCGACGACGACCCGGCGTACGCGTTCGCGCCCGAGGAGCTGCTGGCGCTGGCCTTCGCCCGCCCGCCGTACTTCCCTCCCGGGCAGGCCTTCTACTACTCCAACACCAACACCGTGCTGCTCGGCCTCCTGATCGAGCAGCTGACGGGGCGCCCGGTCGCCCAGGAGTTTCAGACCCGGCTCTTCGCGCCGCTGGGGCTGCGCAACACCCTGCTGCCGGCCCGCACCTCCACCGCCCTCCCCGCCCCGTACGCTCGCGGGTACATGTACGGCACCAACGTCGAGACCGTCTCCAGCCAGGTGCTCCCCGAGGCCCAGCAGGCGGCGGCGCGGGCGGGCACGCTCGCGCCGTACGACCAGACGAGCGTCAACCCGTCCTGGGCGTGGACGGCGGGCTCGGGGATCTCCACCGCCGAGGACCTGGCCCGCTTCGTGCCCGCGCTCGTCGCCGGCGGCCTGCTCGCCGCGCCCCTGCAGCGGCAGCGCCTGGACAGCATCCGGCCGCGAGACCCGAGCGATCCGGCCAGCCCGGGCTACGGCTACGGCCTGGCCCAGTTCGGCCCGATGTACGGCCACACCGGGGAGCTCCCCGGCTACAACTCCTTCATGGGGCACGACCCGGTGCGCCAGAACACCGTCGTCACCTGGACGAACCTCAACGCCGCCCCGGACGGCCGGGCCCCCGCCATCGAGCTGGCTCGGACCATCATCGGCGCGCTCGCCGGCGCAGGAGGCTGACGCCGCCGGCGGACCGGCCGTGCCTCACCACCAGCGGCGGATCATGTGCAGGGTGAAGGCGAGGGCGCCGGACAGCAGGGCCTCCATCTCGGCGTCGGTGGCGGGGGCCTGCGCGGCGCGCCCGGATTCCCACAGGCGGCGCGCCTCAGGCGTGTCCGGGGTAACCGCCCGACCGGGGAGCGGCTGGACCCGGCTCTGGCTCCAGGGGTCGTCGAGCGAGAGGGCGGGCAGGATGCCGGCGGTGATGGTGCGGATGGGCTCGGCGCGGACGCCGGCGGGGAGCGGCGCGCGCCGGATGGCGTCCGGCGGGACGTGGTAGGCGGCAGGGACGGCGGCTTCGGCCAGGCGCTGGAGGGCGGCGCGCCGCCGGTCGCCGTCGGCCATGGCGGCGGGATACCAGGCGTCGGGCAGGCCCCGGCGCGCGGCGGCCGGGAAGTCGGGGTGGAGGTACTGCTCGGCCCAGGTGTCCAGGCCGATGTGGGAGAGGTAGCCGACGACGAAGGCAACGGTTTCGGGTGGCTGCGCGCGGCCGGGCGAGAGCTGCGGCTGGGAGTCGAGCCAGCGCTCGACCGCACCGGGCCACGTGGCGGGGTCCTGGGCGTCGACCATGTGCAGGTCGGGGCGGGTCTGCTCGGTGAAGAAGTGGGAATCGGGCGCCTCGCAGCCGAGCAGCGCGCAGGGCCAGTGGGCGGCGACGGGGGCCGCGACCTCGGGCAGCTCGCGCTCGAGCGCCTGGCGCAGCCGGACCAGATAGACCATGTGGCCGCGGAGTGACGGCATGGCACGCTCCTCGTGGTCGGCGTTCGATGGGGTGGGCGTTCGGATGTCGGGTGTGGGGGCTGGTGCGTGTGGCGGAATGGGGAGGGCGTGGTCAGGCTACCACGCTGCACCCAGGCGCAGGCACCTGCCGCCCGTCGGGCGACCCCGAGAGCGCCGGCGAGCGCGGCGCCTCAGCCGCTTCGGAGGGCCTCGTGGGCGGCGCCGGTTGACAGCGCGCGGGGGCGGAATACACTGCCTCGGGGGAGGGTCAATGCCATGCCGGCGGCGGTCAGGCGGGCAGCGCTCAGGCGGACGAGGCGGGCGACCGTCCTCGGCGTACCGCTGGTGGCAGTGGCCGGCAGTGTCCTGGCGGCCTGCGGCGGATCCTCGCCGTCCGGCGGCGCCCCGGCCGGCGCCTCGCCCGCCAGAGGGCCGGTGACCATCGAGGTCCTGACCCGCGCCGGCGTCGCCAACCCCACCGGCCACAGCCAGTACTACGCGCACATCACGCCCGAGCGGTTCACGCCGGAGACCAACATCACGGTCACCTTCGTCGATGCGCAGCCGGACGTCAACGAGAAGCTGACGGTGCTGGCCGCCGGCGGCACGCTGCCGGACGTGTCCTGGTTCGGCATCGTCGCGGACGGCTCGGGCGGACCGGAGGCGGCCACGAAGGGGATCTTCAAGCCCCTGGACGCCCTGATCAAGCAAGACGCCCGGTTCGACAGGGCGCCCTACTTCAAGGCGCTGCTCGATGCGTTCGGCGTCGGCGGCAAGCTGTACGCGCTGCCGGTGCACGGCCACTACGGCACCAACGTGCTCTACTACAACACGAGCCTGACCCGCGCCGCCGGCGTCAACGTCCCGGCGGACGGGAGCTGGACGGTGGACGACTTGATCTCGGCCGCCCAGAAGCTGGGGCGCAGGGGTGACGACGTCTGGGGCTACTTCCCGGCCACCGACCTGAGCGAGAGCGGCGTGTTCTACGTGCGCGAATTCGGCGGCGAGTTCCTGGATGAAGCCGGGAAGAGGTGTCTGCTGGACAGCACCGAAGCGCGCGCCGGCCTGGACTGGGTGCGCAACGCCCAGGCGAAGTTCCAGACGATCAACGACCTCTACCGCGAAGGCGGCTTCACGCGCCTCTTCGAGGCGGGGCAGCTCGGCTTCTTCAACGCCACGCCGGCGCAGGTGGCGCTTTACAAGAAGCCGGGGCAGCAGGTGATCAAGTTCGAGCTGGGCGTCGCCCTGTTCCCCAGAGGACCGGGGGGCCGGCGCGGCACGCAGGCGTCCGGGTCCGGCATGGGCCTCGTCGGCGTCGCCAACCAGCCAGCCGCCTGGGAGTGGGTCAAGTTCATCACCAGCAAGGACGTGGGCGTGATCGGGGTCACCACGGGCGGCGCCGGCAGTCCGGGGGGCCGCACCGACGTGTGGAACGATCCACGCTTCCTGGCGTTCGACCCGGTGTACGCCGCGATCATCAAGGCGTACCCCCAGGGAGCGGGCTCGATTCGGTTGCCCGCCAACTACCGGCGGACGGAGCTGCTCAAGGTCGCGGGCGACGAGATCGCCGAATTCCTCAAGGGCAACGTGAGCGTCGCGGAGGCGACCTCGAAGGCCGTCCAGCAGGCCAACGCGGTGCTGGCCCGGTAGCCCCCGCTCCAGGGGCGCAGGGCAGCCGCCCGGCTCCGGTCGCCGGGACCGAACGCTGCGCCGCGCCGGCGGCGGCGGTGCCGTTGGTGTGTCACGGGGCGGGGCGGGCGAGCTCGGCCTCGTGCTCGTCCGCCCAGCGCTGCGCGGCGGCGTCGCCGTGGGTGGCGATGAAGGCGGCCTGCACCTCCGCCGGCTGAAGCCCCAGGTGCTGCCCGTCCGAGGCCCGCGGGGGCCCGGCGCCGGCCGGGGTGGCCGTGGCCGCCGGGCGGGTGGCCGTCGCCGCCGGAGTGTGAGTGGCGGTGGGACCCGCCGGGAGGGTGGCGG
>DATLLM010000271.1:0-5327 GCA_035537855.1 Chloroflexota bacterium
GATGCGCCGGGCGAGGAGGCGCACGGCCTGGCGGCCGACGTCCGACGGGTCGACGCACAGGCTGGCCAGGGACGGAACGGTGGGCGCCGGGGCGCTCGGGCCAGTCCTGTGTCGCCCGCGAGAGGGGCAGCAGAAGGAGACGTCAGGTGCCAACACGTGTTTGCGGTTCAGGATCGACGCGGCGGCGGGTGATGGGGGCCGCCGCCGGGGGAACGGCCGGGGCGGTGAGCGTCCTGCTCGGCGCCTGCAGCGCCGCCGGCGGGGCGCCGGGGCCGGGCAAGGTGCAGGGCACCCTCACCTACGGCCTGAAAGGAGGCACCCCGCCCCAGCTGCAGGCGGTGGAGGACGCCGTCGCCCGCTTCAAGCAGCAGTACCCCGAGGTCAACGTCCAGGCCGACCACTTCTTCGGCAGCGACAAGAACTGGCTCGACGTCTTCCTGGCCAAGCGGGCGGCCGACTCCCTGCCGGACACGTTCGGGATCATCGAGTACAACCAGGGCATCGTCTGGGCCTACCAGGGGACGCTGCAGCCGATCGACGCCTTCGTCAAGGCCGACCGCGGCTTCAAGCTGGAGGACTACCAGCAGGGCCCGGTCAACGCCTACCGGGCCGGGGGCAAGCTGTGGGGCATCCCCCAGACGCCGAACCCGGTGATGATCTACTACAACCGCGCCCAGCTCGACCGCACCGGCCAGCAGCCCCCGACCAACGAGTGGAGCACGGACGGCTTCCTGGACACCGTCCGCCGCGCCACCACCGGCGCCGGCTCCGACCAGGTCGTCTGGGGCTACTCCTACAACCGGCGCTGGTCGCTCCTGCTGGGCTGGCTCGCCGCCTTCGGCGGGGCGATGACCACCCCGGACCGCGGCAAGTTCGCCATGGACACCCCGGAGGCCCTGGCCGCCCTGCAGTTCGACCTCGACCTGATCTACCGCCACCGCACCGGGCCGCCGCCGGACGCCGCCGCCGCGGCGGCCGTCGGCCTGATCCAGCCCTCCCCGGCGCAGTTCAACGCCGGCAACGTGGCCTACACCATGGACGGCATCGCCGGCGCCCCCGGCTACCGCCAGTCCATCGGCGACAAGTTCGCCTGGGACGTGCTCCCCCTGCCCAAAGGCCCCAAGGGGCACGGCTCGACCCTCTCCGGGGACGGCTGGTGGATCAAGAAGGACGTCAAGGCGCCGGCGGCGGCCTGGGAGCTGATCAAGCGCCTGACCGGCGAGGAGCACCAGCGCGCCCAGCTCCAGGCGGCGTCGCTCTACCCCTCGCTGAAGAAGCTCGTCCCGGACTACTTCCGGGCCACCAGCGTCAAGAATCAGGACGCCGTCGTGCTCACCGCCGAGCAGATCGGCATCCCGTTCCCCGTCACCCCCTCCTTCGCCCGCTGGACGGGAGAGATCCTGGCCCCCGCCCTGGCGGACATGTGGAACAACAAGAAGGCGCCCCGGGAGGCCATGGGGGGGATCGCCGCCCAGGTCAACGCCCTCCTGGCCGAGGACGCCAGGAGCGCGAAGCTGTGAGCGGCCCGGCGGCGGGCGACGGCCCCGCCTTCGACGTCTGCGTCGTCGGCGCCGGCAGCGGCGGCTTCGGCGCCGCCGCCGCCGCCGCCCGCCACGGGGCGCGCGTCCTGCTGGTGGAGGCCTCGCCCGGGCTGGGGGGCACCTCCACCTGGGCGGGGGTCAACAACTGGGAGCCGGTGGCCGGGCCGACCGGCCTGCCGGCCGAGCTCTACGCCCGGCTGCGCCGCCGGCCGCTCGCGGTCGCCCTGCAGCGCCGCCTGCGCCACCACCCCACCCCCGGCAGCTGGTACGAGGTCTCCCCCGAGACGGACTACCGGCGCTCCCTCAGCCGGCGCAGCGGCCTGCCCATCGCCTTCGAGCCGCAGGACATGGAGGACGCCATGGCGGCCCTCCTGGCCGAGCTACCCGACTGCACCGTCTGGCGCGACTCGCCCTTCGTCGACCTCGAGCGGCAGGGGGACCGCCTGGTCGCCGTCGCCGTCGCCCGCCCCGAGGGGCGGGTCCGGGTGCGGGCCGCCGTCTTCGTGGACGCCACCGCCGGCATCTTCCTGGCCCGCGCCGCCGGGGCGCGGGCGCGCATCGGCCCCGAGCCGCGCCGGCTCTACGACGAGCCGGGGGCCCCGGACGAGGAGACGCCGGCCCCCCGCCTGAACAACGCCAGCCTGTGCTACCGCGTCGCCCGCCTCGCGCCCGGGGAGCCCCCCCGGATTCAGCCGCCGCCGGCGGGCGTCGATCCGGAGGCGATCCGCACGGCGACGAGCATCCGCACCTACCCCAACGGCGACCTGAACCTGAACCCGGTCGGGCTCTTGCTCGGCCAGGAGGCCTACGACCTCTACCGGCGCGGCGGCCCGGCAGCCGCCTACGACGAAGCCCGGCGGCGCGCCCTGACCCACTGGCACCTGCTGCAGACCCGCCACGGCATGGCGGACTGGAAGCTGACCTGGCTCAGCCCGGCGCTCGGCGTGCGCGAAGGCCACCGCCTGGTCGCCCGCTACGTCCTGCGCGAGGGCGACTGCCGCGCCGGCCTGGCGGCGCAGACCGCCGCCGGCGTACCGGACGTGATCGCCATCGCCGACCACTCGCTCGACTTCCACGGCGCCACCCGCTGGGAGGGGCGCGAGCTGGACGGGCCGTACGGCGTCCCCTTCCGCTGCCTCCTGCCGGACGCCGCGGACGGCCCCCACAACCTGCTCGTCGCCTGCCGCGGGGCCGGCTTCTCCGCCGTCGCCGCCTCCAGCTGCCGGCTCAGCCGCACCATGATGACCCTCGGCCAGGCCGCCGGCACCGCGGCCGCCCTCTTCGGCCCGGACGTCGCGCAGGCCGACCCGGACGTCCTGCGCCGCGCGCTGCGCCGGGACGGCGTCGCCCTCACCCTGGAAGACGGCTACCTTGAGGCCATGCCCCAACGGAGAGGAGCATAGCCACCGAGACAAGAAGAAGGAGGAGGAGAAGGAGGAGAAGTAGTAGGAGCGGGAGCGGGAGCGGCGACGCCCGAGGAGCACGCCTATGCGCGAATGCGGGGACAGCCGGCGTCTGGGGGAGAGGTGTCGCCCGAGGAGCACGCCTATGCGCGGGCAGGATCGCTGGCCGGCAGCCGGCGCGCCGCGCACGGCAGCGAACTCCACGCCCGCGGGGCGTTCCGTGACCGCGTCCGAGGCGCAGCCCCCACCAGCGGACACGGCGGTCGGCCCCTCCCGATCCCGATCGAGACGCGACGCCAGGGAGGGACGCCCCCGGGATCGCGACTCACTACCGTAGACACCGCGACGCCGGGCCGGGACGCCCCCGGGATCGCGCCTCACCGGCGTAGAATTCGCCGCCGTGCGCGGCGGGGTGGCTGGCTCCAGCGCTCGCGCCCGCGCATAGGCGTGCTCCTCGGGCGACACCTCTCCCGTACACGCCGGCTGTGGTGGTTCTCGCGCCCGCGCATAGGCGTGCTCCTCGGGCGACGCCTCTCCCCCAGACGCTCCCGCTTCTCCTTCTCCTCCTCCTGCTTCTCCCGTTTCTCCTCCTCCTCCTCCTTCAGACCACCTCGTTGAGCAGGGCCGTCTCCCCCCGCTCCAGGCGCCCCAGGTTCTCCATCAGGATGTCCAGCACGTTGTCCTCGTAGCGCCGCGTCTCCCCGGCGGTGTGCGGCGTGATCAGCACGTTCGGCAGGTCCCAGAAGGGGCTCTCCGGCGGCAGGGGCTCGTCCCAGAAGTGGTCGATCCCCCCCCCGGCGATCTGCCCGGCGCGCAGGGCCGCGAGCATCGCCGGCTCGTCGACGCACGCCCCGCGGGCGACGTTGATCAGGTAGGCCGTGGGCTTCATCAGGGCCAGGCGCCGCGCGTCGATCAGGCCCCGGGTCTCGTCCGTCAGCGGGCAGTGCAGGACGACGAAGTCGCTCTCCCGGATCAGATCGTCCACCCGGTCGGCGCCCCACACCTCGTCCGCCACGCCGTCCGCCCCCGCCCCCGCCTGGGGCTGGCGCTTGGTCGCCAGGACGCGCATCCCGAACGCCTTGCCGAGGGCCGCCGTGCGCGACCCGATGCCTCCCAGGCCGACGATGCCGAGCGTCTTCCCCGCCAGCTCGTCCTCCCGGCGCTCGACGTCCCCGATCATCCCCCGCCAAACGTGCCGGCGCTGGTTCTCCACCGCCTCCGGCAGCTTGCGCGCCATGGCCAGCACCAGGGCGATGGCGTGCTCGCTGACGGCGTTCCGGTTCACCCCCCGGGCGCTGCTGAGCCGGATTCCCCGCCGGCGCAGCTCGTCCAGCGGGAACTGGTCGTAGCCCGCCCCGATGGACTGAATCCAGCGCAGCCGCGGGGCGTCCTCCAGGAGCGTGTTGCGCCACAGCCCGGAGATCACGAGCACGTCCGCCTCGGGCAGGCGGGCCGCCAGGGCCTCGCCGTCTCGCACCTCGAAGTGGGTGATCCCGGTGTCCCGCGCCCCGAAGCGCCGCTCCAGCTGGTAGGCCACGTGCGCGAAGCAGATCGTCAGCGCCTCCCGGCCCGGAAACGACCCACCGCCGACCGCCGTCATGTCTCTTCCTCCTGTGTCTCGACGGCGATGCGCCGCCGGGCCGCCGGCTACCGGGGCGCCGCCCGGCGGCGCGCCGCAGCGCGACGGGCTCTCATGGTAGCCTCCGTCCGCCCGGAAGGCCCCAGACGCCGGGCGAGGGAGAACGGATGCGCCGAGTCAGCAGCAGCGTGCGCCGCCTGGCGCGGGGGGTGGTCGCCGCCGGCGCCGCCCTGACCGTCGCCCTGGCTCCGGCCGCGGCCCTCCCCGCGTTCGCCGGGGGCGCCACCGGCGCCGGCCCGAGCGTCCTGCTGCGCCTCACCTTCCGCCAGGGCGAGACCCGGCGCTACACCCTCGACGTCGACCTCACCGCCCGGGTGGAGGGGCTGGAGTCCCTGGAAGGACTCGGCGCGGCCGTCCCCGCCGTCCCCGCCGTCCCCGGCACCTCGGGGGACGGCGAGTCCTTCGCCGCCCACCTGCGTCTGGACACGAGCGACAGCGTGCTGGCCGTCTTCCCGGACGGCTCGGCGGACGTGCGCACCACGCTCGACGCGTGGTCGCTGACGGTCCAGGGACGCCCCCAGGATCTGCCCCCGGGCGTCAACGGCCTGGCCGTCCGCCGGCGCATGCAGCCGGACGGCGCGTCGACGGTCATCGGACTCGACGGCCCGTCGGGCCCGTCGGGCCCGTCGGGGGCGGGGCAGCTGCCCGCGCTCCCGGCTCTCCCCGCCCTGCCGCCGCTGCGCGCTCTCCCCGGGGCGCCCGGGTTCCCCGGGGCGCCCGGGTTCCCCGGGGCGCCGGGGAACC
>DATLLM010000272.1:0-5777 GCA_035537855.1 Chloroflexota bacterium
GCCCGCCCCCGCGTGAGGTGCTCCGTCCCGTCACCCCCGGACTCGACCCGGCGGGCGCAGGTCGAGGTCCCGCACCGCCGCCCCGATCGCCGCCCGCTGGGCCGCCGTGGCCGGGGCGAACGGCGCCGGCGGGCGCCCGGCGCCGAAGCCCAGCCGCCCGCAGGCCTCGTGGAGGGCCCCCAGCCAGCCCCCCGTCTCGATGGTCTTCAGCGCCCGGATGCGCGCCTGCAGGCGCCGGCAGTCCTCCGCGTCTCCCCCCTCGGCGGCCCGCCGCAGGGCGACGAAGAGCCCCGGCGCGACGTTGGCCAGCCCCGGGATCAGGCCGTCGCCGCCGTGCTGCAGGCTGGGGGCCATCAGCGGCTCGCTCCCCTGCAGCACCTTGAAGTCCGGGCGCTGCGCCTTGAGGGCCACGAAGTCCAGGAACGCGGGGAACTCCCCCGCCGAGTCCTTGACCCCCAGGATGCGCGGCTCCGCCGCCAGGTCGGCCACCGTCTCGGGCGTCAGCCGCCGGTGGGTGCACTGCGGGATGTTGTAGAGCAGCGCCGGAAGCGGGACGGCCCCCAGGATCGCGCCGACGTGCCGGCGCTGGGCGGCGTCGTCCACCTCGAAGTAGTACGGCGTGCCGACGACGACGGCGTCCGCGCCCTCGTCCGCCGCCTGGCGGGCGGCGGCGAGCGCCGGCCGCGTCGCCGGGAGCATCACGCCGGCCAGCACCGGCACGCGCCCGGCGGCCGCCCGCACGGCCGCCCGCACGGCCGCGCCGCGGTCCTCCGCGGTCAGCCAGGGCCCCGCGCCGCAGCCGCCCAGGACGAAGAGCCCGCCGCAGCCGGCCTCCAGGACGTACTCGACCAGCGCCCCGAGCGCCCCGCCGTCCACCTCCCCGGCCGCGGTCAGCGGGGTGATCAGCGGGGGGACGACGCCGCGCAACACCCCGTCCCACGACCAGGGTGGCCGCCCCCCGGGGGTGGCCCTGCCGTTCGGACTGACCTGCATCACCGGCCCGGTCCCTCCTCTGCTCCGCCGCGTCCCGCGTCCCGTGTCCCGCCGGCTGGCCGCCCGGCGCGCGCGCCGCCCGCCTCAGTTGGCGGGTGCGCCCGCCCCGCCGGGGGGCGCCGCCCGCTGCACGCGGGCGTCGAGGTTGACGAAGTGCCGCAGCACCGACTCCTGGGCGCCGGCGCCGTCGCCGCGCTCCAGCGCCTCGACGATCCGGCGGTGATCCTCCCAGGCCCGCACCGGGTCGTCCTCCTCCTCAACCAGGGCCTCGTCGCGCAGCCGGCTGAACACCACCCAGAACACGTCGATCAGCTTGAGCAGAAGGTCGTTCCCCACGTGCTCGTACAGGACGCGGTGGAAGAAGCGGTCCTCCTCGGAGAAGACCTCGCCGCGCGCGGCGCGCTCGCCCATGCGGTCGACCACGCTGCGCAGCACGCGGCGCTGCTGGGGCGTCGCCGACCGCACCACCAGGGGCATGAAGGAGGCCTCGAGGTGCTCCCGCACCTGCAGCAGCTCGCGCACGCTGGTGCGGTCGGCCAGCAGCCCGTAGCCCAGGTTGTCCAGGATGGGGTCGAGGGAGAAGGCGCGGACGAACAGCCCGACGCGGGCCCGCGCTTCGAGGATGCCAAGGGATTCGAGCGCCTTGACCGCCTCGCGCACGGAGGTGCGGCTGATCCCCAGGTCGACGGCCAGCTGCCCCTCGGCCGGCAGGGGATCGCCGGCCCGCAGGCGCCGCTCCAGGATGTAGCGCCGGATGGCCGCCTGCGCCATTTGGTGGAGGGGGGCTCCGTCGGTCCCCCCCGCCGGCGGCCGCACCGGCCCCGGCGCGCCGCCGGGCGCGTCCTCGCCTGCAGATCGGCTCACCATTGCGCTGATCATATAAGAAGAGTTGTGAGCGGTCAAGCAGCGGCGGGACGCCGGCCGGGGCCGCGGTCGCCCCCCGGCGAGCGGGGCTATCATGAGGCGGCGGTGATGCAGCACGTCGGCGCGCGCGCCTGGGCCGAGGCGCAGGTGGCGGCCGCGCGCGACGATCCGGCGGCGCGGCTGGCGCTGCTCTCCCGGACGTACCACGGACCGACGGGCTACGCGCCGCGCCATCTGCCCTTCCGGCGGGCGGCGGTCTCCTTCATGCGCTGGCAGGCGGACCGCGGGCTGCTCGCGCCGCTCGACGCGTCGCCCCCCGGCAGCCCATGGTGGCGGGCGAGCAACGAGCGCCTGCTGCGCGACGGCTGCGAAGCCGTCGCGCTCGCCGGCGGCCTCCCCGGCGAGCCCTCCTCGCCGGCGGTGCGCCTCTGGCTGGCCTTCATCGCGCGGCCGACGGGTGGCACCTGGTACCGCGCCCACAACGCGAGCATCGTGGACGCCTACGTGCAGCACCAGCGCCTCGCCGAGGCGGAGCGCGCGCCGGAGCGCTTCTTCATGAACGTCACGCTGGGGCGGGTGCTCTACGCGCACGCCCTCAACGGGGCGCCGCGCCTGGCGCTCGGGCGGTGCGCCCCGCTCGCCCGCGTGCTCGGGGACCCCCGCCTCGGGATGGCGGGCGTGTTCCTCTCCCTCGGCCGCGTGCTCCCGGACCGCTACCCGCTCGCGTACGACGTCGAGCGCTACATCGGCGACGAGCACCGCCTCGGCCGGCTGCTCGACTACGCGGTGATCGGGCCGCGCCTGCAACGCCTGTACGAGTGGTCCGCCGGGGAGCTCGGCGAGCCCCGCCTGCTCGGGCTGGTCCGCGACGGCAACCCCATCTACGCGTGGCCGTTCGAGGAACGCCACGTCTGGCGCGCGCCGCCCCTGCCGTTTCCGGGCCGCGTCCTCGAGTCCGTCACCCGGCCCCGGTGACGGGCGCCTCCGGCCTCGCCGCCGCCGGGGCCGCCGGGGACGCCGGGGACGGCCACGTCGCCCATGATCCGGCGCGGCGGCGCCGTGGCGGGGGTCAGGGCAGCGCGGCGTCCCGGTCGAGCAGGGCGTCGAGCCGCGCGGCCACGGCGGGCGCGTCGGCGATCCGGTTGCAGCGTTCCTGGGGGTCGGTCTGCAGGTCGAAGAGGTGCGTCGTGTCCGCGTAGCGGACGAGCTTCCAGCGTCCGTCGAACGCGGCCCGGTGGGTGCCCCGGGCCAGGCGCAGCCGGCCGTAGACGTGGTCGCGCACCTGCCGGCGCTCGCCGGCGATCACGGGCAGCAGGGAGACGCCGTGGACGCCCCCGGGGACGGGGATTCCGGCGGCCCCGGCGAGGGTGGGCAGCAGGTCGGTCAGGGAGGCGAGGGCCTCCGGTCGGGGGCCGCCGTTGCGGTAGGCGGGGTGGTCGACCAGCAGGGGGATGTGCCAGGAGGCCTCGTAGAAGTTGCTCTTGGCCAGCAGCCCGTGCTCGCCCACCATGTCCCCGTGGTCGCTGGTGTAGACGACGAGCGTCTCGTCCCCCAGGCCGAGGGCCTCAAGCGCCCCCAGCACCGCGCCGATCTGGCGGTCGAGGTAGGTGACGTTGCCGTAGTAGCCGGCGAGGCAGCGCCGCAGCGCCGCCGCGTCCAGGTCCTCGAGGCCGGTGGTCCGGCGGAAGTCCCGCAGGTGCGCGGGGAGGGCGTCCAGCCCGGCTGCGCCGGCGGCCGGCACCGGCAGGGGCAGGCCGGCGTAGCGGTCCCAGTCCCCGGCCGGCGGGGTGTAGGGCGCGTGGGGCTTGAAGTAGCTGCACCACAGCGCCCAGCGCTCGTGGCGGTGGGCCTCGAGGAAGCGAATCGCCTCCCGGGTGATGTGGCTCTCGATGTGGCGCTCGGCGGGGAACGGGGAGGGGCCGGCGTCGTAGTTGCCGTCCCGCACCCGCATGGGGTTCGGCCCGTCCGGGTGGGAGCCCTCCAGGCCCCCGGCGTAGCGCCCGTAGCACCCCGGAGCGGCCATGCCCGAGGCGGCGTCGCCGCAGGCCTCCGGCTCGAGCGCGAAGTAGTCGGCGACGTCCCAGCGGGTGGCGAAGCCGCGGTGCCGGTCGGCGCCCAGGAAGTGCATCTTGCCCACCGCCCCGGTGGCCAGCCCGGCGTCGGCCGCCAGGTGGCCGAAGGTGCGCCCCGTGGCCCGGGCGGCGCCGGCGTTGCCGGCCGCCCCGCCGGCGCTCGGGTAGCGCCCGGTGAGCAGGCTCTCCCGGGCGGGGACGCAGAGCGGGGAGGGGGTATAGGCCCGGCCGAAGGCGGTGCCCCGCGCCGCCAGGGCGTCCAGGTGCGGCGTCTGCACCCAGGGGTCGTCCGCCCAGCCCCCGGCCGATGAGCGGTGCTGGTCGGACATCAGCACCAGGATGTTGCGCACGGCGTCGCCCCGGCCCCGGCCGGCGGCCGGCGTCACCCGGCCACCGTCGCCGGCCCGGCCGGCCTCACTTGAGGAGCTCGCCGACCATCGGGCCGAGGCGGCGGGCGACGTCGCTCGCCGTCGCCTTGCCGGCGTAGACGTCCTCCGCCTCTTTGTTGAGCAGGGTGTTCAGCTCGTTCCAGCGCGCCGTCTGCGGGCGCAGGCGCACCGCGCCCTCCCGGGCCATCTCGGGGAAGATGGTGTTGATCCGGTCGGAGACCATGCACGGCGCGGTGTAGCTCAGGTAGGTCGGGGCCCGGGCGACCGAGTCCCGCGCCGGCACCGCCCCGCCCTGCTCCATCCGCTTCAGCTGCCCCTCGGTGCCGGTCAGGTACTGCAGCAGCAGCCAGGCGGCGTCGTTCTTCTTGCTCTCCCTGGGCAGCAGCACGGCCGTGGTGTTCAGCGGGGTCAGGCGGTTGGCGCGGCGGGGGTGGGGCATCGCCTCCAGGGTGAAGCCGGTGATGTTGCGCAGGCGCTGCATCCCCGAGCGCAGCCCGAAGTACATGGCCGCCTTGCCCTGCATGAACTGCCCCATGGCGTCCTCGTTGCCGGCGCCGTAGGCCGCGCCCGGGGGCATCACCCCCTGCTTGAGCACGAGGTCGGCGTGGTACTGCAGGGCCTCGGTCGCCGCCGGCGCGTCCAGCACCGACCGCTTGTTCGTCGCGTCCAGCAGGTCGCCCCCGTTCTGCCAGACCCACCACTGCCAGTCGGCGACGCCGTTGCGCGTCGCGCCGTAGACGGAGGTGGTCGCCCCGTCCGTCTTGACCAGGCGCTTGCCCACCTGCAGCCACTCGTCCCAGGTGTAGCCCGCCGCCGGCGGGGTGATGCCCTGGGCGTCGAAGAGCGACTTGTTGTAGTAGACGACCACGCCCCCGCCGTCCCGGGGGAGGGCCATCTGCTTGCCCCCTACCCGCCAGGCCTCGAGGTGGACCTTGAAGAAGTCGGCCGCGTCCACCGCCCTGGCGTCCCGGCGCAGGTAGCCGTCCAGCTCGGCCAGGGCGCGCCCGGTGGTCAGCTGGACCAGGTCCGGCTGGCTGAGGGCGAAGGCGTCCGGCGGCGTGCCGGCGGCCAGCAGCGTCTGCAGCTTCTCGAAGTAGGGGCCGGGGTTCTTCTGGTAGTCGACCGTCACCTGCGGCGTCCGGCGCTGGAACTCGGCGATCACCGTCTCCTGGATCTGCGCCCCGTCCGTCGGCTCCCAGTCCGTGTACATCAGCTGGGCCGGGGTCACCGTCGCCGCCGGCCCCGCCGCCGGCGTCTCTCCGCCGGCGCAGGCCGCGCCGAGGACCCCCGCCGCGCCGCCGCCGAGCAGGACGATCCCGCCCACGAGCGTCACCTCGGCCAGGTTCTCCGCCACGAAGAGCCAGAGCTGGAACGACGCGCGGCCCATGGCCACGAACACCGACGCCAGGAGCTGGAAGAAGCTCTGGGCGAACAGCGCCAGCGCCGTCCAGCGCAGGGG
>DATLLM010000273.1:0-6046 GCA_035537855.1 Chloroflexota bacterium
GCTGAGGGCCCCGCCGCCGGCCGGAGCGCCGGAGCGGTGGCCCCCGGCCCCCGGCTTCCGGGGGCGCCTCAGGCGAACAGCCGCCAGTCGTAGACCAGCTGGTAGCGCCCGCCGTGTCCCTCGAACGTGACCGTCGCCTCCGGGCTATCCGTCTTGCCCCCGGCGAAGCGCTGGCTGAGGGCGGCGACGGCCACGGTGACCGTCCGGGGGGCGAAGATGTCGTCCGCGAAGGCCGCCCTGATCAGCTCGAAGACGCGCCCGACGACGAAGCCGACGGCCGCCCCGATGAGCGCCCCGACCGGGCCGCCGCTGGCGCCGACGGCCCCGCCGATGGCCGCCGCCAGGGCCGCGATCACCCGCTCGCGGATCTTCTCCAGGAGCTGGTTCAGGAACTCGGACAGCCCGCCGCTGACGTCCTTCTCCGCCAGCACCAGGGTGGCGAAGTAGGCCTTGGGGAACTCCGTCCCCTCGCGCAGCCCGAAGGTGGCGATGCGCCGCGGCGGCGAGAACGTCTTGACGTCCCCGTCGTTGAAGCCGCCCACCTGGAACTCGGGCACTTTCTCGGTGTCGCCGCTCTCGTCCACCGTCGTCGCCCCGAGGGCGATCTCGTCCTTGCCCACCTCGCCGAAGGTGCCGCTGCCGGTCTCGTCGACGCAGCGCACGCTGTGCAGGCGCAGCTCCAGCTTGTCCGTCGCCGGGGCCGCCACGGCCGCCGCGGCCGCCGCGGCCACCGGGCCCTGGCGCCGCGCCGCGGCGCGCACCTCCTCCAGCTTCACCAGGGCCGCCTTGGGGGCCCTGAGCTCGCCCGGGAAGGGCAGCGCGCTCACCTGCTGCGCCACCGGGACGGCGGCCCGCAGGTCGATCCGGGACAGGTCGCCGTAGGCCCGCGCGCGCTGGGCCTCCCCCGCCCGGACGCGGGGCATCACCCGGGACACGGCCAGGGCGCGCTGCTCCGGACGGAGCCGGGCCAGCCGGGATTGCAGGATGCGCTCGGCCGCGTCCGCCTGCCGGGGCAGGGGGTAGGCCGCCGGGTCGGCGGCGTTGGCCACCGTCTTCTCCAGTGCCAGCTCCATCTCCTTGACCACCCGCTGGGCGATCTTGCGCACCCAGGGGTCGCTCAGCTCGGTCACCTCGCCGGTGGCGATGGTCGGGTTCATGCCGTTTCTCCTTACCGCTTGCCGCGTCCGCGCGGTACCGGCGGGGCGCCGCTCGCCCGTCCGCGCTCCGTCCCACGCTACCCGGGGGGGTGCGCCGGCGCATCTGGCGGTCGCCATAGCGCGGCGGCGGCGGGCCCCATATCGATGCCAGACCGGACGGCGGCGGCGCGGCCGCCGCCGGCGCCCGGGACGGGCGGACGGACGTGGAATCGCCCGTGTGATAGATTGGCCGGGCGAGAGAGCGAACGCCCGGCCAGGATTGCCGGAAGAGGAGAGGCGATGGCAGACGATCGCAGCGTGCTGATGGCCCACCTCCTGCGCCGCGCCGGTTTCGGGGCCACCCCGGACGAGCTGGAAGCCTACGCGGCGCGCCCGTACGAGGAGGTGGTGGAGGAGCTCGTCCACCCGGAGCGGGCGCCCGATCTGGACGAGGAGCTGCTGCTGCGCTACTACCCGCACCTGCAGGCCAACCAGGACAACCCCGGGGTCTGGAACGGGCGCTGGTTCTACCGCATGCTCAACAGCCACCGGCCGCTCGAAGAGAAGATGGCCCTCTTCTGGCACCACGTCTTCGCCACCGGCTGGACGAAGAGCGAGCACACCCCGACCATGGTCGAGCACATCCAGATGTTCCGGCGCGACGGACTGGCCAACTTCCGCACCCTGCTGCTCGACCTCTCCCGCGATCCGGCCATGATCTACTGGCTGGACAACTGCGAGAACCACGGGCGCTCGATCAACGAGAACTACGGGCGCGAGCTGCTCGAGCTGTTCTCGATGGGGATCGGCAACTACAGCGAGACGGACATCAAGAACGTCGCCCGGGCCTTCACCGGCTGGACGTTCGAGCAGCCCATCCCCCTGTACCCCTACGGCCACTATCCCTCCCGCTTCGTCTTCCGGGCGGACGACCACGACCCGGCCGAGAAGCGCTTCCTCGGGCAGGACGGGGTGCAGGACGGGCCGGACGTGATCGAGATCATCGTCAAGCAAGAGGCGACCGCCCGCTTCGTCGCCCGGCACCTGTACAACTTCTTCGTCGCCGACGAGCCCCAGGTCCCGGCCTGGAGCGTCACCCCCCCGCGCGATCAGGCGGCGATCGACACCCTCGTCCGCGCCTTCCAGGAATCGGACGCCGACATGCGCCACGTGATGCGCACCCTGTTCCTCTCGGATTTCTTCAAGGACGCCCGCTTCCAGCGGGTGAAGTGCCCGACCGAGCTGATCGTGGGCGCCCTCAAGCTGGCCGGCGACTTCCGGGCCAGCGCCCCCATCACCCCCGGGCTGAATCAGCTGGACGGCGCCGCCCGGGCGATGGGGCAGGCCTTGATGGACCCGCCGAGCGTCGAGGGCTGGCACACCGGCAAGGAGTGGATCGACGGCGGCACCCTCACCGAGCGGATCAACTTCGCCGTCAACCAGATCAAGGACACCTCCAAGCCGGGCCCCCAGGAGATCATCGCCCGGCTGCGCGACGCCGGCCGGCCGCTGCCGCCGGAGGAGCTGGTCGACCGCTGCCTCGAGCTGGCCGGGCGCCTCGAGCTGAGCCCGGAATCCCGCGACGCGCTGGTGGCGTTCGCCGCCGGCGGCGGCGACCTCGGCTTCGAGGACGACGCGGCGGCGCAGCGCAGCACGGCCCGGGTGGGCGAGCTGCTGACCCTGATCGTGGCCACCCCCGAGTACCAGATGGCCTGAGCGCACCGAGGACACGAGGGAGAGAGACATGGAAGCGCCCCGCACGCCGGGCACCGGCACCGGCACCGGCACCGCCGGCCGCCCGGCCAAGCCGCCGGTGCTGGTGATCGTTCAGCTCTCCGGTGGCAACGACTTCATGAATACCCTGATCCCCTACACCCAGGGGATCTACTACGACACCCGTCCGACGGTGGGCATCCCCGAGGACCAGGTGCTCCCGATCTCGGACACCCTCGGCTTCCACCCCGCGGCCGGCCCCCTGCGCGAGCTGTACCGGGAGGGGCACGTCGCCGTCGTGCAGGGCATCGGCTACGAGAACGCCAGCCGCTCCCACTTCCGGGCGCTCGACATCTGGCACACCTGCGAGCCGGAGAAGGTGGCCACCGAGGGCTGGGTCGCCCGGGTGGTGCGCGAGCTCGACCCCCAGAACACCAACCCCCTCACCGCGGTCAGCTTCGGCCGGGGCCTGCCCCGCGCCCTGGCGGCGCCCGGCGTGCGCGCCACCTCGGTCGACAACCTGGACACCTACGGCCTGCTCAGCGGGATCGAGGTGCAGGCGCAGCGCGAGCAGGATCTGGAGATCTTCAAGCGGATGTACACCCCGGCGGTCGGCGCCGGGCTGGTCGCCGACTACCTGCGCCAGACCGGACAGGGCGTGCTCGACGGCGCCGACCGCCTCAAGCTGGCGATCGAGCGCTACGACTCGCCGGTGCAGTACGGCACCAGCGCCATCGCCCGCAGCCTGCGGGACGTCGCCCGGGTGCACACCGCCGGGCTGGGGACGCGCGTCTTCTACACCCAGCAGGGGGGCTACGACCACCACGCCCAGGAGCTGCCCAGCCACCAGCGGCTGCTCGGCGAGCTGACCGGGGCGCTGACCGCGTTCACCCAGGACCTGCGCCAGCACGACGCGGCGGACAACGTGGCCATACTCGTGTTCACCGAGTTCGGGCGCCGCATCCGGGACAACGGCAGCGGCACCGACCACGGCTCCGGCGGCGGGGCCTTCGTCCTCGGCGAGCACGTCAAGGGCGGCCTCTACGCCGAGTACCCCTCGCTCGCCCCGGACGACTGGCTCAACGGCGAGGACCTGCGCCACACGGTGGACTTCCGCACCGTCTACAGCACCATGCTCGAGCAGTGGATGGGCCTCGAAGCCCGGCCCATCGTCGGCGGGGCGTACGAGCAGCTCCCCCTCTTCTGAGGGGGCCCGCCGCGCGCCGAGCGCCGAGGTCCACCGTCCGCAGCCCCCCGTCCCCGGTGCCGGGGACAGGCCAGAGGAGTAGAGCGCCGTGACCAGCACCGTATCCACGCCCACGACCGGCCCGGAGACGACCCCGCAGACGGAGCCGCTGGGGGCGGCCCCGGGAGCGAACGGGGCACTGCCCTACGCCCTGCTGCGAGCCGGCTTCCCCTACCACGCCACCCTGGGCATGCGCCGCGTCACCACCTACTGCATGGACATCGCCATCGGCGAGGAGGGGCGGCTCTTCGTCCTCTGCCGCGACGACGGCCAGGGCGGCAGCATCCGCCGCCTGAACTGGGACGACGAGGACCTGGGCACCATCGGCGGCGGCGGCCGCGGCGACGGGCAGTTCCTCTGGCCGGTGCAGCTGCTGCGCGACCGCCAGGAGAACCTCTTCGTCTCGGACGAGGGCCTGCACCGCATCACCGTGCTGTCCCCGGACGGGACGTTCCTGGGCAAGTGGGGCGAGCACGGCCAGGGCCAGGGCCAGCTCAACCGGCCCTCCGGCATCGCCTTCGACGCCGACGAGAACGTCCTCGTCGCGGACACCATGAATCACCGCATCCAGCGGTTCACCCGCGACGGGGCGTTCCTCGGCGCCTTCGGCGCGCCCGGCCGGGGCGAGGGCGAGCTGGATATGCCCTGGGGCGTGGCCGTCGACGCCGCGGGCGACGTCTACGTCGCCGACTGGCGCAACGACCGCATCCAGCAGTTCGACGCCTCCGGCCGCTTCCGCAAGCAGTTCGGGCACTCCGGCAGCGGGCCGGGCGAGCTGCGCCGGCCGGCCGGGGTGGCCGTCGACGCCGACGGCGACGTCTACGTCGCCGACCGCGGTAACCACCGCGTCCAGCAGTTCGATCGCACCGGCCGCTTCGTCGAGGAGTTCCTCGGCGACGCCACCCTCTCCAAGATCGGGCGCATCTACGTGATGGCCAACCCCAAGGTGCTGCGGGGCCGGGAGATGACCGCCCTGGGGCCGTCGAAGCGCCTGCGCGGCCCGGCCTCCGTGCGCTTCGACGCCGAGGGGCGGATGTACATCCCGGACTTCGGCTCGCACCGCATCCAGGTCTACAAGAAGGAGGCCTACCGGCTCACCCCTGAGCAGATCTGGCCGGAGCAGAAAGCCCCCTTCCTGTACAACGTCTGACGTCCGAGGTCCGAGGTCCGAAGTCGGCCGTGGGGGAACCGGTAGGCGTACCGCTCGCCCACCACCGACCTGGGACTTGGGACCTCGGACCTGGGACTTGGGACCTCGGCCTTCCCCATGCCTATGATGTTCGGCTTCGCCCAGCAGCGCCGCCGGCTCCTGGAAGCGGAGCTGGAGCGGATCGCCGCCGAGGTGCCCCCGTTCGGCGCGCTGCGGATGTACGCCGTCGGCGACCTCGCCGCCGGCACCGTCCGCCCCGAGACGGAGCTGGAGCTGGTCATCGTCCAGATCACGGACGCCCCCTACCACCGCCGGGCGGACTTCTGGGTCACCCACCTGCGCCCCCGCCTGGGCGTGCGCTTCCTGATCTACACGCCGGAGGAGTTCGAGGCGCTGGCCGAGGTCGATCCCGTCCTGCGCGACGCGCAGCTCGCCGGGCGGGTGATCATTGGCTGAGCCGGACGGCGCCCGCTGGCTGCGCCAGGCCGACTACGACCTGGCCGACGCCGAGCTGGCCGCCGGCGCCGGGCGCCACGCCCTGGCCTGCTTCCTCTGCCACCAGACGGCCGAGAAAGCGGTCACCGCCTACCTCCTGGCCAGGGGGGCGGAGCAGGTGTGGGGGCACGCCCTGGCCGACCTCTGCGAGGACGCCATGGCCATCGACCCCTCGTTCGACTTCATCAAGTCCGTGGCCGGGCTGCTGGACAAGCACTACCTGGGGGCCCGCTACCCCTCCGCCCTCCCGGGGGGCGTCCCGGCCGAGGCCTACGAGCTGCAAGACGCCGAGCGGGCCCTGGAGAT
>DATLLM010000274.1:0-3786 GCA_035537855.1 Chloroflexota bacterium
CCCTGTTCCTCGAAGCGCCGCCGCGCCTGGGACTCGCCGCCGGGCTGCGGCTGGGCCGCGCCGGCTGGACCGTCGTCCCCCTCTACGGCCGCTGGCCGGCCCCGGGGGCGGTGTTGCCGGCGGAGCGCCTGACCGGCTGGCTGCTCGGCGTCGCCTGCGCCCTGCGCCCGGCCACCGCCGGCGTCGCTCCCGGCGGCCCCAGCCAAGGGGACCGGGAGGGGGACGGGGACGGGGACGGCGCGGCCGCCCCCCGGCCGGACCGCCTCTGCCTGCTGCTGGACTCCCAGCGGGCGCGGCCGGTCGCCGCCGGCGTCCTGCGCCGCCGCCTGGACAACCGCTACGACTACCCGGCCTACCTCCTGCCGCCGCCGCGCCGTCTGGACGCCTGCCGGGTGGGGCGCGTCCTCTGGGCCGCCCCGGCGGCGGCCGTCCCGCCGGACCTCCAGGAGTACGCCGAGGCCCTCGTCCGCGCCGGCATCGTCCTCGACCTCGTCCGGCTGGGCGATCTGCGCGGGGCCCGCCCGGCGGTCGCCGGCCCGCCGGCGACCGCCCCGGCAGCGGGCGGAAGGCGGCGCTGATCCGCGCCCTGCGCACGCGCCCCGGCCCGCTCGACGCGGACGAGGGCTGGGAGGCCTTCCTGCAGGAGGTCATCCCGGCCGCCCCGCTGCCCGACCTGTGGCTCTACGGGGAGCCCTATCCCGCCCTCAACGGGGTCGTCCTGGACGGGGCCGAGCACCGCGCCCTGGCCGCCCTGACGCGGGACTTCGCCGCCGTCTTCCACAAGGCGGTGCGGGCCCTGCAGGGCGACGGCCCCGCTCTGGAGCGGCTCGGCTTCCCCTGGGTGGCGCTCGAGCTGCTGGCCCGGGAGGCGCCGGACGAGCCGCTGCTGTTCGGGCGCTTCGACTTCGTGCTCGACCGGGGCGGCGACTGGCAGCTGCTGGAGTACAACGCCGACACCCCGTCCGGAGGACGGGAGACGGTCGCCGTCGAGCGCGTCGTCGCCGGCCACCTCGGCCGGGGCGCCGCCCCGTCGCCTCCCCTGCGGCGCACCGGGCCCCACCTGGCGTCCGCCCTGCGCCGGACCTTCCGCCGGGCCCTCGCCGGGCTGCCGGCCGGCGGCCGGCTGGGGATCATGACCGACGCCGGCTACGCCGAGGACCTCTCCCAGGCGGTCTTCCTCGCCCGGCACCTGGCCCCGGCCCTGGCGCGGGAGGGCATCGAGGTGCTCTACGGGGACGTCGACAACCTGACCACCGGCCGCGGCCGGCTGTGCCTGATGGGTCGCCCGCTCGACGCCCTGTACCGCTACTACCCCTTCGAGACGCTCCTCGGGCGGCAGGCGTTCGTCGACCTCTTCGCCGCCGCCGGGAGCGGGCGGGTGCGCCTGCTCAACGGCCTGCGCGGGCTGCTGGCCCAGAACAAGGGAGTGCTCGCCTGGCTCTGGGCGCACCGCGCCGATCGCGCCCTGTTCACCCCCCGCGAGCGGCGGGCGATCGCGCGGCACCTGCCCCCGACGTGGTGGATCGGCGACCTGCCGCCGGACGCCGACCGGGCGGGGCTGGTGCTCAAGCAGGCTTTCGGCCGGGAGGGGGAGGAGGTCTACTTCGGCGACCGGCTGGCCGACGCGGACTGGGAGCGCTGCCGGCGGTGGGGGAGCTACGTCTGCCAGCGCCGGGTGGACGTGCCGCCCCTGGAGGCGGTGGTGCGCACGGCCGCCGGGCCCCGGACGCAGACGCTCTGGCCGGCCGTCGGCAGCTTCACCGCCGGGGGCGCCTGGGCCGGCTACTACACCCGCCTGGGCGGCCCGATCACCACCGCCAGCGCCCGCTTCGTGCCCACCTTCTTCGCGGACGACTGAGGCGCCACCAGCCTCCGCTGGCCCGGGTGGCCCGGGTGGCCCGGGTGGCCCGGGTGGCCCGGGTGGCCCGGTATCATGGAGCGTCGATGAAGCTCCCCTGGGGCAATCAGCCGGCGCACCGCAACGGACGATCGCAGCCGGGCGCGCTCCCCGGCGACGACGCCCGGACGGGCGAGCCGGACCTCTCCGGCGTCGCCCCGGGCGACGGCATCTCCTTCTGGGGGGAGGGCAACCGCCTGGTCAGCTGCGTCTTCGACTGCAGCGAGGGGATCGGCGACCGGCGCTACTCCTGGCGCTGGATCTTCCTCGACGACGGCTCGCTGGTCGAGGATTCGGCCGACGGCTGGTGGCGGTACGCCGAGCACGAGATCATCCCGCAGGGCAGCGGGCGCTACGCCGACCTGGTGGGCAGCGGCGGCGCCCTCGAGCGGTTCGAGACCCGGGTGCGCAACGACACCGTCCACGACGATCCCGTGCTCGTCGAGCTGCAGGGGCGGCGCTACCGGGTGACCTCGACCGGGACGGTGGAGATCGTCCGCCGCGGCGACGCCCCCCGCCTCACCCCCTGGCAGCAGTTCGTCGCCGCTCACGAGGACAACGTCTACTTCTCCCTGGTGGCGGAGGAGGACGAGGCTGCCGGCGTGCTCGGCATCTGGACGAGCCACGTCTGCCTCAGCTTCGGGCGGCCGGTTCCCCGCTCGGACGTGGACGGGGTCTTCCACCGCGCCTGAGCCCGCCCCGCACCGCCCGCCGGCCGCTGGCCGCCGGCCGCCGGCGGGGCGCCACGCCCTGACGCGCCCCCGTCGCGCAGCCGGGGCTCAGGGCTCAGCCGGAGATGCTGGCGGAGACGATCAGGGCGATCCCCAGCACGAACGCCCCGGCCATCACGGCGGCCGCGATGTTCCCCTCGTCGAAGATCTTGCGCCCCAGGTCCATCGGGGTGAGGGCGTCGAAGAGGCGGTAGCCGGCGAACAGGAGCAGGAAGCCGAGCACGGAGAAGATCACCGCCAGGAGCAAGTTGAAGAGCAGCTGTTCCAGGTTCAAGCCCACGCTAGTTCTCCGCCTTCTGCGCCGCCCCGTATCGCGGTACGGGCAGCGAGCGATCGTCTACTGTAGCGGGTTCGCCCGGCGGGAGGCCGCGCAGCGGGGGGCGGCGGGCGCGGCCGGCGAAGGCGCAGCGGGCGGCGCCGGGCCGCGCCAGCGTCAGGCGGGTCGGGCTGCCGCCGGCGTCCGGGGCCGCCGGGCGAGGCGTCCCCGGGGGCGCCTCACCCGCCGGCGCGCACGGCGGCGCGCAGGGCGCGCATGTAGCCCAGCTCCCAGGCGAAGCCGATACGGCCCCCGGTGTCGCCGACGATGCCGACGGCGTGGTCGGGATCGAGCGAGCCGGTGTAGTCGTGGCGGTGGAAGAGGCGCATCACCGCGAGCATGTCCAGGTCGCCCTCGTCCAGGAAGTCTTCCTGGTAGTACCCCCCGGCGACGGTCCCCTTGGGGTTGCGGAAGTGGGCGTTGAAGACCTTGCCCTGCTCCAGGAAGTGGTCGATCGCCCCCATGGTGTCTTCGCCCATCTCGTGCAGGGTGCCGAGGCAGAGCAGGAGGCCGCTGCGGGGGCTGGGGACGAGGTCGATCAGGCGCTGCAGTCCGGCGACGGAGTTGAGGATCTGCTCGACGCCGCGGTAGCTGCGCTCGGGGGGATCGTCCGGGTGGGCGCCGATGTTGACCCCGGCGGCTTCGGCCACGGGGACGACCCGCCGGTACAGGCGGTGCAGGCGGTCCCAGAGGGCGTCCGCCGTGATCGGTCCGTAGGGCGCGACGGACTCCGGCGGGGCGGCGGCGGCGTCCGCCGCGGCGCGGGCGCGGTCGTGGGTGAGCAGGACGGCGCCACCGCGCCCGGTCGGGCGGTAGTAGCGCCCGGGGCCGGACCCGGGCGC
>DATLLM010000275.1:0-6838 GCA_035537855.1 Chloroflexota bacterium
TGCTGCTGCGCGCCCTGTTCCCCAAGCAGCCGTCCCTGATCTGGCCAGTCTCCTGACCTCCGGCGCGCCGGGGGGGGCGTCCCCGGCGCGACGGACGCGGCGCGCCGCCCGGCGGGCGGCGCGCTCAGCCCTGGCGCAGCACCGCCACTTCTCGCGCCAGGGCTGAGCGCGCCGCCCGGCGGGCGGGGCGCCGCGTCCGGCGCGCCGGGGACGCCCCCCCGGCGCGCCGGACGTCAGGAGACGGGCCAGATCAGGGACGGCTGCTTGGGGAACAGGGCGCGCAGCAGCACCCTGGCCTCCTCGTCGAACGCCCGGCAGTCCGCGAACGACGCCTCCAGCTCCTCGAGCGCGCGGCAGCCGAACAGCAACTGCAGGAAGCTGCGCCCGGGGAAGGTGGCCCGCAGGGGGCCGGCGTCCTCCGCCGCGCCCAGGTGGGGGCAGGGGACGGCCGCCTCCAGCCGGCCACCGCGGAAGCGCAGCAGCACGCCACCGGCGAAGAACGACAGGCGCAGGCGGCCGCTGTGTCCGACGGCGACCGAGGCGGCGAGGCGGCGCTCCAGCACGGGGGCGATCAGGCGCAGGAAGGCCGGCAGGTCGGGCACGCGCACGTACTCCGGGTCCTGCTCGTCCCGCTCGGTCAGCCGCTCCGGCAGGGCCTCGTAGGCCGGGTGCTCCGTCTCCAGCTGCAGCCGGACGCGCTCGAAGCGCCGGCCCGCATCGTCCGGGCCCTCCGGCACGTAGGCCTCGCCGTGGGCCCCGATCGCCCGCAGGACGCAGGGCGTCACGGCCAGCCAGGAGACGCCCGGCAGCAGCTCGTAGGCGATGACCGTCACGGCCGGCGCCCGCCCCGGGCGGTGCACGACGTAGCCCACCGCCTGGCCCTCGGGCTGGGCGGCGCCGGGGCCGGCCTCCACGATCCGGACCAGGTAGCGCTTGGCGTGCTCCGCGCTCATCCCGTCGAGCTCGTAGCGCCACTGGGCGGCGTCGCGGGCGACGCTGAGCAGGTAGCGGGGGCGGGCCGCGGCCTCCGCCCGGGCGAGGAAGTCCGCGTCCGCCGCGCTCGCCGGGCGCAGCCGGTAGGGCTCGCGCTCTCCCGGGGCCAGGCGCGGGATGCGGTCGCGGGCCCCCGCCCGGGCGCCGTACATGGCCAGGCCCTGCTCGTACCCGAACTGCTGGTAGAAGTGGCTGATCCCGGTGATGATCTGGGCCCGGTGGCCGAGGGCCGCGCTCCAGCGGTGCACCTCGTCCATCTGCTCCCGGATCAGTCCCCGGCGGCGGTAGCCGGGCAGCGTGCCCACCAGCTCGACCCGGCCGACGCCGAACGCGACGCCCCCGTAGCTCCAGGTCTGGGGGATCAGATTCACCGAGGAGACGATCTGCCCCGTCGCGCCGTCCACGACGACGGCGAAGCCGCCGTCGCCGAACGTGGGGTGGGGGCGCGTGAGCAGGTCGCGCGTCCAGACGGCGATCGGCTTGTTCGGCCCGTACGGCTCGCCGTGGACGGCGGCGTTGAAGGCGGACAGCTCGTCGGCGTCCGCCGCCGTGCCCCGGCGCAGGAACAGCCCGCCGTCCAGCTGCCGGATCGGCGCGTCCGCGGCGTGCTCCCGTACAAAGTGCTCCTCAGGCTGTCTCAGGGCGGGAAGGATACCCCACGCCGGCGCGTCAGGCGTGGGTCACCCGCAGGCGGTAGATGACGACCTCGCCGGCGTTCTGCGGGCCGCACGTCGCCTCCCGCTGGCAGTTGGACTGGGTGTAGACGCCGGCCTTGAAGTACATCCCCCCGCCGCGGCGCACGAGGGTGTCCGCCGGACTCTGGCCGCCGTTGTAGTAGACCCGGATCGTGCCCCCGCTGGCCTCGATGCGCAGGGCGAAGCGGGTGCCCAGGACGTAGCCGCGGGTCAGCGTCGCGCCGTCGACGCCGTTGTGGTCGACGAACAGGCGGGACGACTCGAGCCGCACCGTGACCACGTCGTCCTCGCCGTCGTGTATCTGCCCGGCGACGACGTGCCGCTTGGTCGCCGGCAGGGCGGTGATCGCTTCCTCGACGACCATGGTGTGGCTGCCCGATTCCGTCGACCAGGCCGCGAGCCGGGCGCCGTCCGGGCTCATCTCGCGCAGCTCCGTGCGGGGGTAGCTCGATCCCGGGGTGGTCGTCCCGTCCGTGCGGGCCCTGAACCGCACGCCCTCCCCCTGGACGGTGAAGACGGGGTCGAGCCGGAACGTGGCCAGGCGGGGCTGGGTGATCTCCGCCGGCCGGCCGGCGGGGTCGCCGGCGTCGTTCACCGGCAGGGTCAGCTTCCACGCCCGCAGGTCGAGCACCTCTCCCGGCAGGGCCGGCGGCGCGGCGGGCGGCCGGCCGCAGGCCGGGGCGAGGGCGAAGGTCAGGGCGCTCACGACGCTCAGGGCGCGCCGCGTGGACAGGGCCCCGCCCGGGCGCCGGCGCGCCCGGGCCCCGGATGGGTGCCGGGTCTCCACCCCTTCGGCCCCGTCCGTCCCGTCGCGGTCCATCGAGGCCCCATTCTCCCGTTCTGGCATCGAGGACGTCGAGAGCGATGCAAACCGCGCTGCTTGGGCTGCTGACCGTGGGGACGAGCGTCGGCGTCGCGCTGCTGGGGATGTGGCTCGTCCGGCGCCGGGTGGTGATCGCCTCGCTCGAGGCGCACACGGAGGTCGCCGGCTTCGTCTACGCCGTCGTCGGCGTCGTCTACAGCGTCCTGCTGGCCTTCGTCGTCGTCGCCGTCTGGCAGGAGCACAGCGACGCGCTGCGGGACGCCGAAGCGGAGGCCAGCGCGCTCATCGACCTCTCCCGGACGGCCGGGGCCTTCAGCCCGGATGACGCGCAGCGGGTCCGGACGGCCCTGCTGATCTACGCCGACACGGCCCTGGACGAGGGCTGGACCTCGCTCGCGGCCGGGAGCATCCAGGAGCCGGCGGCGATGAGCGACGCCGCCGAGGGGCTGTGGCAGGCCTACCTGCTGGTGACGCCGGAGGGCGCGCGCGGGTCGGCCGTCTTCGGCCAGTCCTTGAGCAACATCGACACCGCCCGCGACGCCCGCCGGCGGATGCACGGCGCCGCCATCGGCTCCCTGCCCCCGGTGCTGTGGGCCGTGCTGCTGGTGGCCGGCGTGCTGACCGTGGGCTTCACCTTCCTCTTCGGCGTGCGCAGCGCGCGCGCCCAGGCGGTGATGACCACCTTCCTGGCGGCGACGATCGGCCTGGAGCTGCTGCTGATCGTGGCCCTGGACAATCCCTTCTCCGGCGACGCCGCGCTGCCCCCGGTGCCGCTCCGGACGGCCCGCTTGCGCATCGTGGACGATCTCCGGACGCCCCCGCCGGCTCCCAGCGTCCGGCCGCCCTGACCGCCGGCGCGCCCGCCTCAGGCCGGGGCGGGTTCGGGCTGCGGCTTCTGGGCGTAGACCGCCTCGCGCAGCCCCTTCAGGTAGCCGATGGCGAAGAGGCGCCCGATGCTCGAGTAGCCGGCGTGGTCGTTGTCGTCGCCCTCCATCGTCGGCACGTGGTCCGGGCGGCAGACGCCGTCGAAGCCGACGTCCCGGTAGGCCTCCATGCAGGCCCGCATGTCCGTCTTGCCTTCGTCGTGGAAGGTCTCGACGAATTTCTCCCGCGTCCCCCGCACGTCCCGGAAGTGCACGAAGAAGATCTTGCCTTGCCGGCCGAAGTGGCGGATGGCCGCCGGGAGGTCGTCCGTCATCAGGGTGAAGTTGCCCTGACAGAGGGCGATCCCGTTGACCGGGCTGGGCACCATGTCGATCAGGCGCTGGTAGTTGTCCAGGGTGCGCATGATCCGGCCGAGGCCGCGGATGGGGGAGAGCGGGGGGTCGTCCGGGTGCATCGCCAGCTTGACGTTGGCTTGCTCGGCCACGGGCACGACGATGTCCAGGAAGTAGCGCAGGTTCGCCCAGAGGGTCTCCTCGCTGACCTCGCCGTACTCGGTCAGGGGGGCGTTCTTCAGCAGGGCGTTGTCGAATCCGGTGGCCAGGGCCCCGCCGCGGGAGGGGACGGTGGTCGAGGTGCGCATCCAGTTGATCACCGGCATCCACTCGTAGCACCACACCGGGATGCCGAGCGCGCCCAGGTTGCGAATCAGGACGCAGGCCTGCTCGATCTCCTCGTCCCGCCCCGGCAGGCCGAGCTTGGCCCGGTCGAGCGGGGGCCGGCTCTCCAGCACGTCCAGGGTGAACCCGGAGTCCTCGTAGGCCGTCTTGAGCCGCATCAACGAGGTGTAGCTCCAGGGCAGGCGCTCCGGGTCGGGGGGCAGATCCGCCGCCCGGGCGCCGCGTCCGCCGCGGAAGTCCATCGTGCCCACCACGTGGTCGACGCCGCACTGCTTCACCAGGCGCCACAGGGGCGACGGCTGGGGGGGCAGGATCTCGGCGATCTGAATCATCGCGCTGTCCTCTCTCGCTCGTGTGGCGCCCGCCGGCGCGCTAGCACTCGACGTTCTTGCCTTCGCTGCCGAACACGGCTAGGCGCTCGGCCGGGGTGATCCGCCCGGCCGTGGCCGGCACGTAGACGAACTGCAGCGCCCGGCGCCGCAGGGCCGAGGCGTTCGCCGGGGTCCCGTGCTGCAGCATGCTGTGGAAGAGCAGCATCCCGCCCGGGGCCAGGGGCGCCGCCACCACCCGGGCGCGCTGCACCTGGTCGTCGCAGATCTGCCAGTCGCGCCGCCGGAAGTGCACCACCGGCCCCTCGCGGTGGCTGCCGGGGATGACGAACAGGCAGCCGTTCTCCACCGTGGCCGCGTCGAGGGCGATCCAGGCCGTGACCACCGTCGAGTCCAGGGGCAGATTCCAGTAGGCGTGGTCCTGGTGCCAGGGCTTCTCCCGCCCGATGCGCGGCGGCTTGATCAGGGCCTTGTCCTCGAAAATCCCCGGCTTGTCCCCGATCAGGCCCTCCACCAGGGCGAGCACGCCGGGATCGGTGGCGATGCGGTGCAGGCCGGCGTCGTACTGGATGAAGTTGGACAGCTTCCGCACCAGGTCCTGCTTGCCCTCGCGGGGCGTCGTCGCCAGGGCCGCCCGGGCGCCGGCCTCGAACTGCAGGCCGCGGTAGCCGGGCACCTTCCCTTCGATCAGGTCGAGCATGCCGTCGAGGGCCGCCCGCACCTCGGCCGGGCCGAAGACGCCCTCCACCGCCAGGAACCCGTCCTCCCAGAAGCGGGCGATATCCGCTCCGGTCAGGGCGCCCAGCCCGTCGACCGCGGTCGCGACGCCCGCGTGGCGGTAGAGCCCGGAGTCGTACGCCCCGCCACGGTACTCGTCGAACTTCTCGCCCTCCGGGGCGCTCGCCCCGGCGCCGGTCGGCGCCGCCGTCGCTGTCATCGCCGCTCGTCTCTCCCGCGGGTCCGCCCCGCTGCCTCGCTGCCTGGCTGCCTGGCTGCCTCGCGCCGGCGCGCCGCCGGCGCCCGCCCCTCCAGCGTACCCCACAGCGCCCCCCGCCGGCAGGCTCACACGACCCTCACACCGCCGGCCCGTAGGGCCCTTGTGGACGCCCGCGACGGGTGCTACAGTCTACGATAGTTCGCGAACGATAGAATTATCGGCCGGGCGCGCCCGGGACGGACTGGAACGCAGCGACAGGAGGCGATTGGCATGCCGTTCAACCTTGGCGGACCCGAGCTGTTCATCATCCTGGCCATCGTGCTGATCGTGTTCGGCGCCGGCCGCCTGCCGAGCGTGATGCGGGACATGGGCTCCGGCGTGCGGGAGTTCCGCAAGGCCCAGAGCGAGGTCCCGGAGGCCGCGCCGGTCGCCCGTACGGCCGGGCCGGCGCCGCGGGCCTGAGCCCCGCCTGAGCCCCGCCTGAGCCCCGCCTGAGCTCGTTCCGACCGGGCCCGGGCGGCAGACACGAGACCGACAGCGATGCCCGCCGTGACCCTCCCCGACCCCGCCGCGCTCTGGCAGACCGTCTGGCGGGCCATCTGGCAGCCCTCGGTGCTGCCGGGCCTGCCCTGGATCGCCGTCGCCGCCCTGGTGCTGGCGGCGCTGCTGCTCGTGGTCGTCGCCGCGCTCGCCTGGGCGGTGCCCCGGGCGCGGCGCTGGTGGACGGACGAGACCCCCGGCCCGGACGAGGACGAGCGCGGCGTGTCCACCGTGGAGCTGACCCTCCAGGAGCACCTCCTGGAGCTGCGCTCGCGGCTGATCGTCTCGGTGATCGCCCTGACCGTCACCACCGGGATCGCCTGCGTCTTCTACCGCACCTGGTTCGAGATCGCCATCCAGCCGGTGGTCGGGCGGGGCAGCTGCGCGGCGCTGCGCGACAGCGCCAACCACAACGTCTCGATGCCCACCTGCCTCCAGGCGATCACGCCGACCGAGCTGATCTTCGCCTTCTTCCAGCTCGCCCTGGTGGTGGGGCTGATCGCGGCCGTGCCCGTGATCGCCTACCAGGTGTGGGCCTACATCGCGCCCGGGCTGACCCGCAAGGAGCGGCGCTACGTGGTCGCCGTCGTCCCCGGGGCGACCTTCTCCTTCGTCCTCGGGGTGTCTTTCGCCTACTTCGCCCTCCTCCCGGCGGCCCTCTCCTTCCTCTTCGGCTTCAGCGGCGACCTGGTGGAGATCCGGCCCACCGTCGCCAGCTACATCTCTCTGGTGTCGCGCATGCTGCTGGCCATCGGGGTGATCTTCGAGCTGCCCCTGGCCATGTTCTTCCTCTCCAAGCTGCACCTGATCAACCCCAAGATGCTGGGCGGCATCCGCCGCTACGTGATCGTGGCCGCGTTCATCATCTCCGCCGTGGTCACCCCCACCCCGGACCCGCTGAACCAGCTGCTCGTGGCCGTGCCCATCCTCGTCCTCTACGAGGTGGGCGTGCTGCTCGC
>DATLLM010000276.1:0-5716 GCA_035537855.1 Chloroflexota bacterium
GCGATGCGCTGCGGCGCGACCGCCCCGCCTCCCAGGACGGCCCGCAGCACCCGCACCACGTTCCGCCACCACAGCTCAGGGTCGACCTCCGCCCACAGGGGCTGCGGGTAGCACACGGGGGTCTCGACGGCCGCCCCCGCCACCTCCCGCCCGCTCAGGTCGAAGACCACCGCCCGGCAGGTGGTGGTGCCCAGATCGACGCCCAGCAGCAACGGCTCATCCATCCGGCTTCAGACTGCAGCCCCCGCGCCCCGGACCGCCGCCTCACCCCACGGGCAGCACCATCGACTTCAACCCGCCGCGGCCGGCCGCCATCTCGAACGCCTCGACCACGCCCTCCAGATCGAAGCGGTGGCTGATCAGGCGCTCGACGTCCACGATGCCGAAGCGGATCAGCTTCAGCGCCGTGCTGAACTGGTGGGGGGTGAAGTCGTGGCTCCCGGTGACCAGCAGCTGCCGGTAGTGCACCAGGTTGGGGTCGAACGGCAGCTCCACCGTCGGGTAGGTGCCGGCGAAGAAGTTCACCCGGCCCCCGATGGCGGCCATCTGCAGCCCCTGAGCGGCGGCGGCGCCCGCCCCGACGGCGACGACCACGGCGTCCGCGCCGCGCCCGTCGGTCAGGGCCATGACCCGCTCCACCGGATCGCCGGCGGCGGCGTCCAGCAGATCGTGCGCCCCCAGCTCCCGGGCCGTCTCCAGGCGCGCCGCCAGGGGGTCGCTGACGATCACCCGGGCGCCCCGGCGCAGGGCCAGCTGGAGGTGCAGCAGGCCGATCGGCCCGGCGCCGACGACGACCACGTCCTCGCCGAGCGCCATCGGGGTCATCTCGTTCCCGTTCACGACGCAGGCCAGGGGCTCGCAGAACGCGGCCTGCTCGAAGCTGACCGAGTCCGGGATGCGCCGCAGCTGGGAGAGCGGGGCGACGCCCAGCTGGGCGAAGCCCCCGCGCACCGCCCGCCGCAGGCGCTCGCAGTAGTTGAACACCCCCCGGCGACACTGGTAGCAGCGCCCGCAGACGGAGCGCCAGTCCGCCACCACCCGGTCGCCGGCCCGGATCGGCTCAGGCGCCCCGGCGCCGCGCTCCCCGTCCGCCCCCGGCGCCGCGTCCGCGCCGTCCTCATCCGGGCGCACCTCGAGCACCACCCCGGCCCACTCGTGCCCCGGCGTGCGCGGCAGCGAAAGCGCCCCGCTCCCCGCCCGGGCCCCGGTGTAGCTGCGGATGTCGCTCGGACAGACGCCGCAGGCCTCGATCCGGATCAAGGCCTCGCCCGGCCCCGGCGCCGGATCGGCCAGGTCCTCCACCCGCAGGTCACGCATCCCGTACAGCCGCGCCGCCCTCATCGTGGTGACTCCTGTCGCGCCCGGACCGGTCTGACGGACGCCGGGGGCGAGGATAGGCTCGCGCCGCGCCTCTCCGCAACCCGACCAGGGAGGGGGTGCTCCCGGCGGCAGCGCGGTACCATGGACGATCGGGTCGCTCCCGGCCCACCGCCGGCGCGCGATCACCGGCCCCCGAGAGCGAGAAAGAGGGAGAGCGAGAGGAGGTTGCCAGCGTGGCACTGAACGTCGGCGTCGTCGGCTGCGGGGACATCGCCCTGAAGGACTACCTGCCGGGGACGAAAGCCCTGCGGGGGACGGTGGACATCGTCGCCACCTGCGACACCCGCTACGACCGCGCGGTGCGCGCCGGCGAGGAGTTCGGCGTCGAGGAGTGCCGCGCCTACGGCGGCCTGGACGAGCTGCTCGCCGACCCGCAGGTGGCCGGCGTCGAGATTCTCACCCCCTGGACGCTGCACTTCCGGCTCGCCCTGCAGGCCCTGCGGGCCGGCAAGCACGTCTACGTCCAGAAGCCGATGTGCCAGACGCTGGAGGAGGCCAACCTCCTGGTGGACGAAGCGAACCGCCGCGGGCTGGTGCTGGCGGCCGCGCCGCCGAACATGCTCAGTCCCACCATGCAGCGGATCAAGGGCCTGATCGCGGCCGGCGCGATCGGCAAGGTGGGCCTGATCTACAACCACTCCTCTCACGGGGGGGCCACCGGCGCCGGGCGGTTCACCGACTCGCAGTGGTTCTTCATGGAGGAGGCCGGTCCCTGGACGTCCCTGGTGGATATGGGGGTCTACGGCCTGCACACCGTCACCGGCATCCTCGGCCCGGCGAAGCGCGTCTCCGCGTTCAGCGGCATCGCCTACCGCGACCGCACCTTCACCGACCCCGAGAGCGGCGAATCCCGCCCGGTGCAGATCACCTCCCACGACAACGGGATCGTCATGCTGGACTGGGGCGAAGGCACCCTGGGCACGGTCGACGGCTCGTTCACCGTGGTCGCCCGGGAGGGGCCGGGGATGGTCATCTACGGCAGCGCCGGCGTGATCAGCTCGTCCGGCCGCGGCGGCACCTTCCGGCTCTACCAGCGCGCCGCCGGCGGCGCCTTCCCCCGCGGCTGGAGCGAGGTCGATTCCGACGGGAGCGTCGTCGCCACCGGCGACGCCGCCGGCGTCGCCCCCGCCGCGCGCGGCCCCCGGCGCGACCCGAACGCCCCGGCGGAGGACGTCGCCCACTGGGCGGAGTGCGTCGTGCAGGGGAAGCGGCCCGTGCTCTCCGCCGAGCACGCCCGCCACGTGGTGGAGATCATGGAGAAGGCGAACGTCGCCTCCCGCAGCGGGCAGGCCCAGGACCTGACCACCACCTTCTAGATCGGTGCAAGGAGAGTCCGGGGAAGGCGGGGCAGCCAGAGAGTCCGATTCCGCGCGAGAGTGGCCCGGGGAAGGCGGGGCAGCCGAGGAGGACGCTGCTGCGCGAGGGCGGCCGCTGGAGGCGGCCGCCAGAGGGCCGCGAGGCCGCCCTGTCCACGGCCGCGAAGGCGTGGGGGAGGCACGACCCTGGGTTTTCGCCCGGGCGCATCGACCGCCGGGACGTGGGCGGCGTCGGGCGGTGGCCCTGCGGGCGTGCGCTCGGCCGCCCACCGGTGGGCGACGGACGGCCCGGGGGCGCCGCCCCGGCACCCGGACCGCCGGGACGTGAGTGAGGCGCGGGCGGTGCCATCAAGCTGCGGGCCGCGCCGCCCCGGACTCGCTGCCGGCGAGTGCGGAGCCTCGCGGCCCCCTGGCCGCTGCCCGCTTACGGACGCGCACGCGCAGAACCGGGCTCTCCGGCTGCCCCGCCTCCAGCGGACGCGCACGCGCAAAGTCGGGCTCTCCGACTGCCCCGCCTTCCCCGGGCCGCTCTCGCGCAAGAACGTGCTCCTCGGGCGGCGCCCATTCCCCGCTGCCTTCGGCCTTCGGCCTTCGGCCCTCTTCCTTCTGTCAGTCGAGCTCGACCGTCTGCCCCTCCGGCTGCCGGTAGGCGTCGTACCAGCGCATCATCGCCCGGGTATCGTCCAGGTTGGCGTACGCCGGACGGCGCCCGGCGAGGACGCACTCGCTGAAGGAGATCACCTCGGGGGCGTACCCCAGGGTGAAGAGGTTCTTGTTGTACAGCTGACCGAGGGAGAACTCCGGCTCCCACACCAGGGGGGCCCCCTCGTCCGGCCCGATGTACGAGGACGCCCGGCCGTAGCCGCCGGGGCCCCGGCTGCCCTTGCGGTAGTAGGTCAGGCGCACGCCGTTGTCCACGACCACGTTCGCCCCGGCGCCGATCACCTCGACTCGCTCAAGGGGGCTCGTCCCGGCGTGCCCGGCGGCGAGGTGCATCACCCCGACCGCGCCGCTGGCGAAGGTCAGGGTGGAGAAGCTGCCCCCGTTGAGCGGCTCGCGCACGTAGGAGACCCGCTTCACCGGGCCCATCAGGCGGTGCACGATCGCCGCCGGGTGGAAGAAGTGGTCGAGGAAGCTGACCATCCGCCGGTTGCTCGCCTGGCGCTCGTCCGGCGGGGGCAGGGCCTGGGGGTAGCGGACGTAGATCTGCGCCGGCGCCCCGAACTCCTCCCGCCCGATGATCTCCTTCGCTTTGGCGATCGCCGGGAAGAACATCTTCTTGTAGCCCACCTGGACGAAGCGCCCCGTGCGGCGCTCCGCGTCGAGCATCGCCTCCACCTCGTCCATCGTCGCCGCGGGGGGCTTCTCGATCCAGGCGCTGGCCCCGGCCTCGAGGGCGTCGACGACGATCCCCGGGTAGCGGGGGTGCCCGCGCTCGTCGTAGTTGGTCACGACGAAGACGGCGTCCAGGCGCTCCCGGGCGAGCATCTCCCGGTGGTCGCCGTAGGTCGCCGGGACGCCAAACTGGCGGGCGTAGGCGGTCGCCCGCTCCTCGACCGGATCGGCGACGGCGACCAGCTCCACCGGGGCGTACTGGAAGGTGGGGTAGACGTTGCGCCAGGAGTGCACGCCGCAGCCGACGAACCCCACCCGCAGGCGGCGCTCGTACTCGAAGCTGTAGGCCACCCGGCCGTACGCCCAGGAATCCGTCATCGCGCCGCGCCCGCCGCCCGTGTCGTCGTCACCGTCGCCACCGTCGCCACCGTCGCCGTCCCTCCTCGTCCCGTGCGCCGTCGCCGGCGCCGTCCCGGGGCCGGCCGGGGGGTACCCGGCCGGCTACTTGCTCGCATAGTAGCCCCGCACCTCGGCCATCGCCTGGCGCATCGCTTCGGCCACGCCCACCTCGTTGCGGTTGAAAGTGGCCTGCACGTACTTCTCCATCACCCCGCCGATCAGGTCGGAGTCCTTCCAGAAGGCCCGGGGGTCGGCCCGGGCGGACTCGGCCAGCGGGCGGGCGATGCGGGCCTGGGTGCCGGCGTAGCCCTTCTCCCAGGCGGCGTGCCCGGAGCGCCGCGGCGGGGTCAGCTTACGGATCTCCGCCCGGGCCTGGAAGAGGTCGGCGGAGAGCAGCTCCCGCACCACCGTCCAGGCCTGCTCGCCGAGCCTGGACTGCTGGTCGACGACGTAGCCGTCCATGCTCACCCGCGCCCCTTGCCCGCCGGGGCCCTTGGGCAGGGTCATGAAGTCCCAGTCCAGGCCACTGGCCGGGGCCTTGGCGGCGATGTTGCCGGCGTTGTTCGTCGCCACCATATAGATCGAGATCTTGCCCTGCAGGAAGGCGTCCTCCTGGCCCAGCCCGCCGCGCTGGTCGTTGCTCAGGGGCGAGACCTGGTGCTTCCAGCGCAGGTCGTGGATGAACTGCAGGCCCTCGATCGTCTTGGCCGTGTCGTAGGTCAGCTTCGTCACCTGGGGGCCGTCCTTGGGGTCATGCGGCTCGCCGCCGTTCATCAGGATCCAGGTGACGTTGCGGTCGAGGTTGTCGAAGTGCATGTCGAAGCCCCAGCGCTCGCCGCCGCGCTTGGTCAGCTTCTGGGCGTAGTCCAGGAACTGCTCGCGGCTGAAGCTCTCCCCCGGCAGGGGCAGGGCCGCCTCCTGGAGGTGGTTCTTGTTGACGTACATCACGTTGTTGTTGATGGTCACCGGGATGGCCATCTGCTTGCCGTCGATCTTCATCCCCTCGTAGGGGCCCTTGTAGAAGTCGTCCGGCTCGCCCGCCTTCCAGTCCCGCTTGATGTACTGGTCGAGCGGGCGCACCGCCCCCTTCATCAGGAAGGGGCGCAGGAACGTGGCCGAGAACCAGACCACCTCGGGCATCTCCCCGGCGACGGACATGGCGGTGTACTTCTCCGAGCGCTCCTTCCAGCCCCCGACGGCGAAGGGCTCCAGCACCGGGGTGATCCGGGGGTACTTGGCCGTGAAGCGGCGGACGAACTCCTCGGCGAAGGCCACCCCCTGCGGGT
>DATLLM010000277.1:0-7567 GCA_035537855.1 Chloroflexota bacterium
TCGACATCCTCCCCGCCCGCCCGCAGCGGCTAACAAGAACAGTTGGCAGTTACAGGGAGCCGATTGTGGCATCCCCCGCCCCGGCCGTCAACCCGTCAACCCGTCAACCCGTCAACCCGTCAACCCGCCGCCGGCGCAGACCGGGAGGGGGGCCGGGCTCTATACTGGCCGGCGCAGACGCGCGCCACCGGCGGCCACCGGCAGCCGTGGGCAGCCATGGGAGGGAAGCGCATGGAGACGGCAGCGCCGGCCCGGCCGGCCGGACGCCCCAGCCCGCTGGACAGGATCGCTCCGGGGATCAAGCTCACCGCGCAGATGTCCCCCGAGGCCGCGGACGACGACCTGCGCTGGGTGGCCCAGATGGGGATCGGGCACGCCGTGCTGTGGACGGACGCGAGCAAGTCCAGCGCCGAGTACTACCGCAGCCGCAAGGAGCGCTTCGCGGCGTTCGGGATCGACGTCTACGGCTTCGGCAACGCCGACGTCCACAATCAGGACGCCATCGTCCTGGGCACGGCGGGGCGGGACGCCAAGATCGAGGAGTACAAGCGCCACCTGCAGTCCCTCGGCGCCGCGGGCATCCCCTACACCACCTACGCCCACATGGCCAACGGCATCTGGTCCTCCGCGCGGGAGAAGACCCGCGGTGGCGCGGACGCCCGCGCCCTGGACATGGCCAGCCCGGAGGCCACCGGGCGCTGGCGCGATCGGGCCCACACGCTGCCGTTGACCAACGAGCGGGAGTACAGCGAGGCGGAGCTGTGGGACAACTTCACCTACTTCATCCGCCAGGCGGCGCCGGTCGCCGAGAACGAAGGGGTGATGATCGGCATCCACCCGGACGACCCGCCCGGGCTGACCGAGATCGGGGGCGTGCCCCGCCTCTTCTCCACCCTCGAGCGCTACCAGAAAGCGCTGGACATCGCGGACAGCCCCAACGTGGGCGTCTGCCTCTGCGTCGGCTGCTGGCTGGAGGGGGGCGAGCTGATGGGGGCGACCCCGGAGGAGGCGATCCGCACCTTCGGCGAGCAGCAGAAGCTGTTCAAGATCCACTTCCGCAACGTCGACCAGCCCCTGCCCCACTTCGTGGAGACCTTCATCGACGACGGCTACAAGGACATGTACCTGGTGATGAAGGCGCTCCAGGACGTCGGCTTCAAGGGGGTGGTCATCCCGGACCACATCCCCCGCATGGCCGGCGACGGCAGCCGGGGCACCGCCTTCACCCTGGGCTACATGAAGGCCCTGCTGGCGCGGGCGGAGGCGGAGGCGGAGGCCGGCGCACGGTGAGGATCACCGCCGTGCGCGTCTTCCAGCTCGAAGGGCGGCCCCGCAGCGGGCTCTCCCTCTACGAGATCGCGCGCGGCGGCCGGGCCCCGAACGAGGTCTCGCCGCACCGCTGGACGTTCACCGAGATCGAGACGGACGCCGGGCTCACCGGGCTGACCCACGGGGGCTCGGCGGACGTCAAGGCCGCCGGGAGCCTGCTCGTCGGGGAGGACCCGACGCGCATCGAGCACCTCTGGCAGAAGCTCTACGACGCGCTGCGCCCGAACGTGCGCCCGGTGGCGCTCCTCGACCTCGCCCTGTGGGACCTGCTGGGGAAGATCCACGACCTCCCCGTCTACCGCCTCCTCGGCGGCCCCACCCGGGAGCGCATCCCCGCCTACGCCGCCATGCTGGGCTTCTCCGTCGATCCCGCCGCCGCCGCCCGCGCCTCGGTGGAGTGGCTCGGGCGGGGATTCCGGGCCCTCAAGTGGTACCTCCCCTGCAACGCCGCCGACGGCGCGGCCGGACTCGACCGCAACGTCGCCCTGATCGCCGCCGTGCGCGCCGCGGTCGGCGACGGACCGGGGATCATGGTGGACTGCCTCCTCTCCGGCCCGCGGGCCAACTCGGTGCTCTACGCCACCGAGCTCGCCCGGCGCCTGGAGCCCTACCGCCCCACCTGGATCGAGGAGCCCCTGCCCTTCGACGATCTGGACGGCCACGTCCGCCTGGCCCGGGCGACGCGCGTCCCCATCGCCGCCGGCGAGCACCACTACACCCGCTGGCAGATCAAGGCCCTGCTCGACTCCGGGGCCCTGACCGTGCTCCAGCCCGACCCCAACGCCGCCGGAGGCCTCACCGAGATGCGCCGCATCATCGCCCTCGCCTCCACCTACGGCGCCGTCGTCGTGCCCCACGCCAACGAGTCCTGCCGCAACGCCCTGCACCTGCTCTTCGCCCAGCAGCCGGCGACCTGCCCGCTGGCCGAGTGGGGGGTGCGGATCAACCACGACGTGCAGTACTTCTGGAAGGACTTCTACGAGCCCCAGGATGGGGCCTTCGCGCTCCCCGCCGGGCCCGGGTTCGGGTACGCCATCGATCCGGAGAAGGTGGTGTCCCGGACGGACCTCTGAGCCCACCCTTATAACCGAAATGAGGGGACGGCCCAGAAGGCGAGGCGTCCGAAGAGAACGATTTTGCGCGGGGGCGACGAGAAGGCGAGGCGCCGGAGGAGAACGATTTTGCGCGGGGACGACGAGAAGGCGAGGCGCCGGAGGAGGACGGTTTTGCGCGGGGACGGCCCGCTGGGGGCCGCGGCCAGGGGGCCGCGAGGCCGCCCCGTCCACGGCCGCGAGGGCGCGGGCGAGGACAGATCGCGGGTCGTCCTCCCGGTACCCTGACGCCCACCGGTGGGTGACGGGCGGCCCTGGGGCATCGCCTGCGTGCTCGGCCGCCCACCGGTGGGTGACGGGCGGCCCGGGGGCTGCCCCCGGGCGCTCGGACCGCCGGGACGTGGGCCAGGCGTGAGCGGTGCCTTCATGCAGCGGGCCGCGCCGCTCCGGACTCGCGGCCCGCGTGGGCGGGCCCTCGCGGCCCCCTGGCCGCGGCCCCCTGCGGGCCGCTCACGCGCAGAATCGTCCCCTCGCTCCTCGGGTGGCGGCCTCACCGCTTCCGGTCGCACCCGCGCAGAATCGTCCCCTACGGCCGCCGCCTCTCCTGCTTCCGGTCGCTCACGCGCAGAATCGTCCTCTCCTGGCGCTGTTTCAGAAGGCGGGGGGCTCGAGCAGGTACGGCGCGAGCAGGAACAACACCACGTTGGTCAGGCCGTTGGCCAGGCTGACCCCCCAGATGCTCCCGGTCAGGCCGGCGATGAGGGCGAACACCCCACCGGTCACGAAAGTGAGCCCCAGCGCCGGCCAGGACGCGCTGCCCAGGCGCAGCGCCGTCCACAGGCAGGTGATCAGCAAGGGGCCGAGCCACGGCCCGATCGCCACCCCGCTCGCCCGCTGCAGCAGGCCGCGGAACAGCAGCTCCTCCGGCAGTCCGGTGGACACCAGCAGGACGACCGCCGGCACCCAGATGGCGCCCGGGGGGATGGCCGCCACCAGGGGCGACGGCTTGAGCAGCGCGTACCACAGCAGCCCCAGGGGCACGCCGAGGAGCCCGATGAAGGCCTGCAGCGGCAGGTCCCGCCAGCGCCAGCGCAGACCGACGTCGGCCGGCCGGAGGCCCTGCGCCCGCATCGCGATCGCTTCCCCCACCAGGAGGAGCGCCGCGACCACCGCGTAACGCCAGACGCCCGAGAAGCTCCCCAGCGGCAGCGAGAGGCTGAGCAGGCGGAGCACGGGGACGAGTGCGAGCGACCAGAACAGGCGCTGGCCGGCCACCGTCGCCGCCCGCGCCCCCTGGCGCAACAGGAGCACCAGCAGGACGGCGTACAGGAACGCGCCGAGCCGCGGATCGACGGCCGCCACGAGCACCTCCGCCGCCGCCAGGGCGGCGGTGTACGCCAGGGCGGCGCGCTCGAGCGCCGTCGCGCCGCCGGTCCGCACGCGAGTCAGCTCCAGGGCGGTGCGCCCCCGCGGCCTCACCGCCGCGGCGCGGGCGTCTGCAGCGCCCGCACCGGCGTCGGCTCGCCCGGGGCCGGGACGTCGACCACCAGCTGGAGCCGGCGGTACGGCTCGGGCGCCGCGCCCCGCAAGAGCAGCAGCTCGACGCGCTGGCCGAAGCCGTACTCCGTCAGGACGAAGGACACGTCCCCCGTCCAGGACTCACCCGCGCCGAGGCGCACCGGCGGCGTCTGGGTCAGGCTCTCCTGCCGCTGCCGGATCACGATCCGGTACTCCTCCTCCCGCCCTTCCCGGTTCACGATCCCGACCGATACCTGCACCGGGCGGCCGGGCACCGCCGTGCGGGGGTAGTCCTCGGCCAGGCCCTGCTGGCCGAGGACGAAGAACTCCGTCAGCGGGGGCACCCCCCGGTGCGTCGTGATGGTCAGGAGCGCCCAGGCCACCAGCCCCACCAGCCCGGCCGCGGCCAGCACGGCGGCCCGGTCCCAGCGGCTCGCGCCCGCCCAGCTCGGCAGCGCGCGCCGGCCCCGCGCCGGCGGCGCCACAACGCCCGTGACCTCCAGGGGCCACCCCCCATCGGGGCCCGCCGCCGGCAGCCGCGCCACCCGCAGCGCTGCGAGGAAGCACCACAGACAGGAGAGGGCGGCGAGCGAGGCCACCGTCGCCGGCGAAGAGAGGCCCCAGGGGGACCGATCGACGAGCAGCACCACCAGCGGGATCTGGGCCACGCTCAGGCCGACCGTCAGGGCGATCCGCTCGAAGGCGTCGAGGTCGCGGCCGCGCGGATACAGGAAGACGGTCAAGGCGTAGCCGGGGACGCAGAGGACGGCCGGGATTCCCAGGCCGACGCGCAGCACGGCCAGCGCCGCCGCCGGGCCGTCCGACACGATTCCGGAGCGGGCCGCCAGCGCCGCCGTCTCGGCGGCGAGGGCCAGCGCGGCCGCGAGGCCCAGCAGGACGAGCTGCCGGTGCCGCCCGGATGCCTCCGGGGCCGGCGCCACGGCCGGGTGCGCCGGCGGGACGGCCGGGTGCGCCACCGGCCGGCTCGCAGGGTGGGCGCGGAGCTCGTCTCGCATCACGGTCAGAGTGGGCCGAAGGCCGGGCGGGCGCTGGGCCCGGGGGCGCGCCGGACGCGCCGGACGCGCCCACCGTAGACAATTCCGACACCGGGCGCGCCGGCCCCGAAAGAGAGAAGTATACCCGGCGTAACCGCCGGCTCCGCCGCTGTGATAGCATCGAGCGACCCGCCGGCCGGCAGTAACCCGGGAAGACGACTCGTGCGGTGCGCTTCGGCTACCTGACCTACGGCCTCGATCGGCCCCATCTGGGGATCAGCCGCACGGTGCTCGACCTGGGGAAGTCCCTGGCGGAGCGGCCGGACTGCGAGCCCGTGTTCATCACCCCCTACGCCCGCGGGCCGTTCGCCGCCGCGCCCGGCGCGGTGCGCCTCCCGGCGGCCCGCCTGCTGCCGGCGCTGATGACGCTGGGGGCCCTGGCCGTGCCGGCGATCGCGCACCGCCGGCGCCTGCCTTTGATCCACGACCCCGCCGGCGTCAGCCCCTTCCTCCTCGGCCGCTGGGCGGGGGACTACAAGCGCGTCGTCACCCTCCACGACGCCATCGCGTTCCGCTACCCGGACGGCTACAGCCGCCTGAACAACTTCCTGCACCGCCGCTACATCCCCGCCACCCTGGCCGGCGTGGACGCCGTGATCACGGTCAGCGCGTCCGCGCGCGACGACCTGGTGCGCTTCCTGCGCCTCCCCAGCGAGAAGGTGTTCGTCGTGCCGATGGCCGCGAACCCCACCTTCCGCCCCCAGCCGCCGGCGGCCGCCCTGCCGGTGGCCGCCCGGTACGGGGCGCAGCCCCCCTACGTGCTGTACGTCGGCGCCGTCGAAGCGCGGAAGGACCTGCCGACGCTGCTGCGCGCCTTCGCCCGCCTGCGCGCGGCGTTCCCCCGGCTGACCCTGGTCGTCGCCGGCCGGGTGCGCTTCAAGGCCACCGACGTCACCCAGACGCTCGCCGCCCTCGACATCGCCTCCGCGGTCCGCTTCACCGGCTTCGTCCCGGACGAGGATCTGCCGGCGCTGTACGGCGCGGCCGCCGCCTTCTGCTTCCCCTCCCTCTACGAAGGCTTCGGCCTCCCCGTGCTGGAGTCGATGGCCTGCGGCACGCCGGTCGTTTGCACCCGGGCTTCGTCGCTGCCCGAGGTGGCCGGGGGCGCGGCCCTCCTGTTCGAGCCCCGGGACGACGCCGCCCTGGCCGAACACCTGGCCCGCATCCTGAGCGATCCGTCGCTCGCCGAGGACCTGCGCCGGCGGGGGCTGGCCCGCGCCGCCACGTTCTCCTGGGCGCGCACCGCCGAGGCGACGCGCGCGGTCTACCGGCACGTCACGGCCGGCCGAGCGCCGCGGGCAGCGCGATGAGCCACGCGGCCAGGAACGACAGCAGCCCCAGACACCCCATCTCCACCGCCAGCAGCTCCCGCCCGGTGCCGATCGCCCGGACGCAGACCGTACCGGCGAGCGCGGCCAGCAGCACGAGCACCAGGACGACGCAACGCTTCACTATGGATCCGCCCTCCGACTCCGAGTCCAACGCCGGACGCCCCTCCGAGATAGGGGTCGTCCTCGCCGCCGCCCGGTCGCACCTGCCGGCGGCCGGGGCCGACCGGCTGCGGGCCCTGGTGCGGGCCGGCCCGGATTGGGACGCCGTCCTGCGCACGGCGCGCCGTCACGAGGTCTTCCCGCTCCTCGGCCACAGCCTCAAGGCGCTCGGCGCCGGCGCCGTGCCCGCGCCGGTCCTGCACCGCCTGCAAGAGTGGTCGTACGCCACCGCCGCCCGCAATCTCTTCCTCAGCACAGAGCTCGTCCGCCTCCTGGACGGGTTGCGGGCGCAGGGCGTGCTCGGCGTCCCGTTCAAAGGACCGGTGCTGGCCGCCGCCGCTTACGGCAGCCCCGCCCTGCGCAGCTTCGCCGACCTCGACGTCCTCGTCGACGTGCGGGACGTGCCCCGGGCCCGGGCGCTCCTGGAGCGGGAGGGCTACCGCCCGCGCCTCCCCGCCGCCGGCCTGCGGCGGCTGGCCTACCTGCAGTCGGAGTGCTCGTGCGACTACCTGCGGGAGGACGGCCGGGTCACGGTGGAGCTGCACTGGGGCCTGATGCCCCGCTACTTCGGTTTCCCCCTCCGCCTCGCCGACGTGCGCGACCGGCTCACCTCCGTCTCGCTCGGCCCCACCGCCGTGCCCAGCCTCGGAGCCGAGGACCTCCTCCTGTTCCTCTGCCTCCACGGCACGAAGCACCGCTGGGCCAGCCTGAAGTGGATCTGCGACGTCGCCGAGCTGGTCGGCGCGCAGCCAGCGCTGGACTGGGAGGCCGTCGGCCGCCGCGCTGCCGCCCTCGGCGGGGAGCGGATGCTACGCCTGGGGCTGCTCCTCGCCTCCGACCTGCTCGGCGCCCGCCCCCCGGCCGGAGCCGCGCCGCCGCCGGATCGGGCGGTGCGTGTCCTGGCGGCTGAGGTACAGGCCACCCTGTTCGCCCCCGGCGGCCCGTTCGACTCCCACCCCGGGGCCGGGAACCTCTTTTACCTCAAGGCGATGACCTCCGGCTGGCGCCGCGCCCGCTACTGCCTGCACGTGGCCACCATCCCCACTCCGGAGGACTGGGAGCGCCTGCCGCTCCCCGCCAACCTGGCCGTGCTGTACTACCCGCTCCACGGCCTGCGCTTCCT
>DATLLM010000278.1:0-6519 GCA_035537855.1 Chloroflexota bacterium
GAGTCGGGGGGGGCGGCCGCGGCGAGCGGGGAGATCGTCTACATGACGCCCTGGAGCGGGGAGCAGCTGGAGATCATGCAGCAGGTGAACAACCTGTTCAGCCAGAAGTTCCCCAAGATCAAGGTGAACGTCGCGCCGCAGCCGTCGAACGGGTACGACGGCGTGATCGCCTCGTTCGCCGCCGGGGCGGCGCCGGACAGCCTGTGGGTGGCCGGGCAGTACGGCCCCCGGCTCTACGACTCGGACGAGCTGATCGACCTGACCGACCGCTTCAAAGTGGCCAAGATGGACCTCCAGACGGACTACATCTCCTCCAAGCTGGAGCTGTGGCAGGGGAAGATCCGGGGCGTGCCGGAGACGGTCAGCCCGCACGCCTGGTTCTACAACAAGACCATGCTGAAGCAGGGCGGCGGCAAGGACCCGTGGGACGACCTCAAAGGGGACTGGGCCTGGGCCGATCTGCTGGACGGGGCGAAGCGGACGACGAAAGAGGGGCAGGACCAGTGGGGCATCCAGCTGGACTACACCAGCCCCTGGTACCAGAACGGCGGCTTCATCTGGACGAACGACGGCAAGCTGATCGACACCGCGCCCGACCCGAGCAACTGGCGCAAGTGGCGCTACACCTTCTCCAGTCCCAGGTCGATGGAGGCCTTCCAGTTCATCTACGACCTGCTGCACACCCACAAGGTGATGATGTCCAAGGAGGACGCCACCCGGGTGACCCCGCCGGGGAGCACGCCCTGGCTGGGGGGCAAGGTGTGGTCCTTCGAGAACAGCTCGGGGCAGCTCTCGCAGCCGCGGAAGAACCCCCCGGTGTTCGACTGGGACGTGGCCCCCATCCCGCGGGCGAAGGCCGGCGGGCGGGCCGGCGTCCCCCTGTGGAGCGGCAACCCCACCGGGATCTGGAAGGGCGGCAAGCTCCAGGATGCGGCCTGGGAGTGGGCCCGCTTCAAGGCCCAGGACGACGCCCAGAATTTCTTCAGCCGGGGGAAGACGGTCACGGCGGCGCTGAAGCGCTCCCTGACCATCCAGGGCGGGTTCGAGTCGCCGCCCCCGGCGCACGTCTCGGTCTTCCGGGCGGTCAAGTTCGAGGACAGCGGGAGCTGGAATTATCACCCCCGCTTCCAGGAGTCGGAGCAGCTCGCCACGCGCGAGCTGACCGCCGCCTTCAAGAACGAGAAGTCCCTGCGTCAGGCGCTGTCCGACATCGACACCGCCTGCAATGCCATCATGGACCGCCAGGTCTAGCCAGGCCGAGCCCTGGCGTCCCCTGACCCCCGAACCATCCATCCGGAGAGCCCCAACAGGAGGCAACGCCCGTGACCGCAGTCGGAGCGCAGCGAGAGATCACGCTGAACGTGCAGCCCTTGACGGCCGCGGCGTTCGCCCCGTTCGGGCGGGTGGTCGCGGACGAGCGGGAGCCGCTGCAGATGCAGGAGGGGCACTTCACCGCCCGCCTGATGACGGTGCAGCGGGCGCCGCAGACGGTCGACCACATCAACCGCCACATGGACCACTCCCAGATGTTCGTGCCCCTGAACGGCGACCGCACCGTGCTGGTGGTCGCCGCGCCGGACGTGCCGGAGGCGGGGTTCGACGCCTCCCGGATCGCCGCCTTCGTCACCGACGGCAGGACGACGGTCATCTTCCACCCCGGGACGTGGCACATCGAGCCCCGCGCCCTGGGTCAGGACGAGTGCCAGGTGATCAACGTCCAGACGAACGTCTTCCGCGACCACACCGAGCTGGTGAAGCTGGCCGACGCCGGCTGGCTGGTGCGCCTGGACGTCGACTGACCGCCGGCCGCGCCCAGGGGTTCCTCCAGGAAGCCAGGCTCCGGCGTGGCCCGGCCGCGCCGGGGAGCGTCAGCTGGTGGACGCGGTTGAGCAGGTCGTCCAGATTGAACGGCTTGACCAGGGTGTGCTCGGCCTGAATCCGCCCGGTGGCTTCGGCCGCCGCGGCGTCTTCGGCCGGGGCCGCCAGCAGGATGATCGGGGCGTGGCGCACCGGGAGCAGGTGGTAGAGCTCGGCGAAGTCCTGCCCGCCGGCGTCCGGGAGCTGCGCGTCCAGCAGGATGGCGTCCGGCTGCCGCTCCCACAGGTTCATCACCGTATCCAGCGCCCCCCCGGCGCTCGCCGCGGCGATGACCGAGTAGCCGTCCCGCTGTAGAGCGTCTTTGATCGAATCCAGGTTCGCTGCGTCGTCTTCGACGACGAGCACCTGCCCGGCTGCGCGCACGTTCGCCCCTCTCCTGCGCCGCTACGCCGACCTAGTTGACAAGATACGTGCCACCGCTCCCGGAAGCGGGCATTCGGGCCTCCGGGGTCAACGGGGCTTCCGGGGCCCGCGAGGGGCGAGGGCGATGGCGACCCAGACCCCGGCGGCGGTCAGGGCGGTGGCGGTGACCAGGAAGGCGGCGCGCAGGCCGTAGGCCCCGGCGACCCAGGCGCTGACCAGCGGCCCGGCGGCGTTCCCCAGCGCGGTGGCCGTGGCCGTGACCCCGAAGATGAGGCCCCGCCGGGAGGCGGGGGAGCGCAGGGCGATGGTGGCCATCACCCCCGGGAACAGGCCGCCGGTGAAGACGCCGAGGCAGGCCCGGAGCAGGAGCAGCTGCTGGGGCGTGGTCACCAGCGCCTGGGGGAAGTAGAGCAGCCCTCCGCCGATGGCGCAGACGGCGAGCAGGCGCTCGTGCCCCACGCGGTCGCCGAGCTTCCCGGCGACGCCGGCGGCGACGGCGCTGGTCACGGCGGTCGCGCCGAGCATCAGGCCGGAGAGCGCGGCCACGTCCGTGGCGTCCGGCGGCAGCAGGCTCTGCACGAACAGGGGGAGGATGGGGCCGATGGCGTTCATCCCGGCCTGGACGAAGAACAGGGTGCCGATGAGGGCCGCCAGGCCGGGGACGTCGAGGACCAGGCGCAGCACGCCGCGGAGGCCGCCGGCGGTCCCGGCGGCGGCCGGAGCCGGTGGGGTGAAGTCCTCGCGCACGAGCAGCAGCACGGCCAGGCCCGCGGCCGCCAGCAGGACGCCGGTTGAGCCGAAGGCGATGCCGTAGCCGAAGCGGTCGGCGATCAGCCCGCCGAGCAGCGGGCCGATCGAGGTGCCGATGAAGGCGGCCGTCTGCATCGTGCCCAGGGCGAACCCCAGCTCGGCCGCGGGGGCGACGCTGGCCACCAGGGTGCGGGTGGCGGAGACCGTCCCGGAGAAGGCCCCCTGGACCGTTCGCAGCACGAGCAGCTGCAGGGGGGTGCGGGCCAGGCCCATCAGCGCCACCACCGCCCCGCCGCCGAACAGGGCGCGCACGACCATCGCCTTCCGCCCGTGCCGGTCGGCCAGGGCCCCCCAGATGGGAGCGACGGTGGCCATCACCACCATCCCGCAGGCGGACATCACCCCGGCCCAGGCGGCCGCCTCGCGCGGGTCGGCGATGCCCAGCTCCTGGATGTACAGGGGCAGGAACGGCAGCGCCATGCCGAAGGCCAGCATGGCCATGGCCTGGGCGGCGCAGAGGGTGAGGAAGGTGCGCCGCCAGGGGGCCGCCACAGCGGTCGCCATCGCGCCTCATGGTACCGATCGCCCCGCCGGGCCCCCCGCGGCCGGCCGGGGCCCCTCGCGGCCGGCCGGCCGCGCCCGCCGGCCTCCGGGCGCGGGGCCCCGCGCTGCGCGGCTGCGCCGCCGGACGGGGTGTGTAGTATGGAGGGAGCGACCCGGAGGGTCCTCCGGAGGGTGCGAGGCAACGAAGGATGGTGGACACGGTCGGCGAGCAGACCGGAGCGGTGGCGGCGGGCGACCGGGCCCTGGCGGCCGGGCTGCGCGAGCGCTACGGCTTCCTGCGCCAGGTGGTGGCGGAGATGGAGCGCAGCGTGCCCTACGCCGCCGCCCTGGTCAGCGGGGCGGACGGGGTGCGCCTCAGCCTGCGCGACGGCGAGCAGCAGGCCGGGCGGCGCGACCCCCAGCAGGGGATCGTGCTCACCGCCGTCCACGGGGCGTACCTGGAAGAGGTGGCCACGGACGCCACGGACGAGGCGTCCGTGCGCCGCGCCGCGGCCGACCTGGTGGCGCGCGTCACCAGCGGCGGGCGCGGCGGGCGCGGCGCCGGGGACGGCGCCCTGCGGGTCGATCCCGGCGAGCCCCTGGATACGGACTTCGCCTCGGCGGTGGAGCTCGACCCCGGGCGGGCGTCCCTGGGGGAGAAGCTGGAGCGGTACGAGGCCCTGCGCCAGCGCTTGCGGGGGCTCGACCGGCGCGCCGTGCAGACCATGGTGCGCTACGCGGACGGGGTCGAGACCAAGCTCTTCGTCAACCGCGCCAGGTTCGTCACCGAGGTGCTGCACCGGGTCGACCTGAGCCTGACCCTGTTCGTCTCGGACGGGCAGCAACGCCGCTACGACTGGCTCCATCTGGGCGGTACCGGTGGCCTGGAGCGGATCGCCGTCGGCGACGCCGCCCTGGAGCAGATGCGGGACACGGCGGTGGCCCTGCTCGGCGCCCGCCCGGTGCCGCCGGGGACGTACGACGTGGTCAGCGATTCCAGCGTCTCCGGCGTGCTCGCCCACGAGGCGTTCGGGCACGGCGTGGAGACGGACATGTTCCTCAAGGACCGGGCCCGCGGGGCGGACTACATCGGGCGCCGGGTCGGCTCCGACCTGGTGACGATCGTCGACGACCCGACCGTGCCCGGGGGGTACGGCTCGTACTTCGTCGACGACGAGGGGCAGGTGGCGACGCCGACCTGCATCATCAAGGACGGCATCCTCCAGCGGGGGCTCTCCGATCTCTACTCGGCCACCCGCCTGGGGATCACCCGCTCGGCCAACGGGCGCCGCGAGAGCTTCGCCCGCAAGGCCTACGCCCGCATGTCCAACACCTTCTTCGGCCCGGGGACGTCCACCCGGCAGCAGGTGCTGGAGAGCCTGGAGGACGGGCTGCTGCTCTGCCAGGCGAGCAGCGGGATGGAGGACCCCAAGGGGTGGGGCATCCAGGTCTCGACCCACTACGCCCGGGAGTACAAGGGGGGCCGCCCGACGGGCGTGCTCTACGCGCCCGTCTCCATCACCGGCTACGTGCCGGACGTGCTGGACAACGTCTCGATGGTCGCGGACGACCTCGAGCTGCACGCCGGCGGCTGCGGCAAGGGGTGGAAGGAGTACATCACGGTCGGCGACGGCGGGCCGCACCTGCGCACCCGCGTCCGGCTGGGCTAGGTCAGCGAATCATGTTCGACGAGATCATCGCCGCCCTCGGACGCCACGCCGGCGTCGACGACTGGTCGGCCTCCCGCCGGCGCAGCCGCAGCGTCCAGCTCTACCTCATCGGGCAGCAGGTGGAGAGCCAGCGGGAGGTGGTCACCGAGGCGTTCGACGTCGAGGTGTACAACAGCCACCAGCGCCCGGACGGCAGCGCCGTGCGCGGCGTCGCCAGCATCACCCTCGTGCCGGCCGACGCCGGCCGGGTGGAGCAGCGTCTGGACGACGCCGTGACCATGGCCCGCCTCGTCCACAACCCGCCGTACGACCTGGCCGGCCCCGCCGCCTACCCGGACGTCCCCCTGGCCGATCCCTCCCTGGCCACCCTGCCGGACGCCGTCGCCGCCGCCGGGCGCTTCGCCGCCGAGCTGTGGGAGCTGGTGGGGGCGGAGCCCGGGGTGCGCCTGAGCGCGGCCGAGCTGTTCCTGACCCACACGGAGATCGACCTGCGCAACAGCCGGGGCGTCCGCGCCGCGAGCGCCGGTACGCGGGTGATGAGCGAGCTCGTCCTGCTCGCCGCCGGGGACGGGGCGGAGGAGGCGGAGCACTTCCGCCAGTTGAGCGGGCGCCGCCTGGACGACCTGCACCTGCCCCTCGCCGTCTCCGAAGCGGCGCGCTTCGCCCGGGACACCCTGGGGGCCCGCGCCCCGCGCACCGGCACCGGTCCCGTCGTGCTCAGCGGCGACGCCCTGATCCCCCTCTTCGAGGCCTTCGTCGACCAGGCCTCGGCCGCCCGGGCCTACATGAAGCTCTCCCGCTTCGAGCCGGGGCAGAGCGTCTACGGCGAGGCGGCGCCGGCCGGCGACCGCCTCACCCTGCGCACGAACGCCCTGCGCCCGTACGGCCTGGGCAGCCACCGCTTCTCCGGCGACGGCGTCCCCGGGCAGGACGTCCTGCTCATCGACGGGGGCGTCCTGCGGGCCCGCCACGCCAGCCAGCGCTACGCCCAGTATCTGGGCTGCCCGGCCACCGGCGATCCGGGGAACCTTGAGGTGCAGCCGGGGACGGAGACGCTGGACGCCCTGCTGGAGGACGGGCCGCTGTACCAGGTGGTCGGCTTCTCGGCGCCGGACGTCGACCCGATCACCGGGGACTTCGGGTCGGAGATCCGCCTGGGGTACGAGGTCACCGGAGCGGGCCGCCGGCCCATCAAGGGCGGCTCCGTCAGCGGCAACGTCTTCCGGGCCTTCGCCGCGGCGCGCTTCGCGAGCGACCTGCTGGAGCGGGGGGAGTACGCCGGCCCGGCCGGGGTGCGCTTCGACTCCCTGAGCGT
>DATLLM010000279.1:0-3439 GCA_035537855.1 Chloroflexota bacterium
CCGCCGGGCGGGCTCCCCGGCGCCGAGCGCCCCGGACCGAACGCCAGTCCGAGCCAGCCCCCGGTGATCGCCACCCTCTTCGTCGGCCAGGAGACGGACGGCGTGGTCAGCGCCGTCGAGCGCCTGCGCGGGGCGCTCGCCGTGCTGCTCGCCGGGGCCTGCGCGCTGGCCCTGGGGGGCGCCCTCTGGCTCGCCCGGGCGGTGGAGCGCCCCCTGACCGAGGTCACCGCCGGCCTGGCGGCCGTCGCCGGCGGCGCGCGCGCCACGCCCGTGCGGGGGGGCCCGGTGCGCGAGGGCGTCGCCCTGTCCGGCGCCTTCAACGCCATGCAGGACGTGACCACCGCCCGCCTGCGCGTCCTGGACGACGAGCGGCGCAAGCTGGAGGCGGTGATCCACTCCGTCACCCAGGGCATCATCGTCCTGGACGACCGCGACCGCCTGGTGACGGCCAACGAGACGGCGCAGCGCCTGCTCGGCCTGCCGCCCGGGCTGCCCCAGGGCACCGACCTGGCCACCGTGCTCACCCCGGGGCAGTGGGAGGCCCTCGGCCCGGCCGTGGTGCGGCGCGACCCCATCGCCGCCGAGATCAGCCTGCAGGAGCCACGGCAGGTCATCGTGCGCGTCGCCGCCGTGCCCGTGCACGACGACTTCGCCCGCCTCCTGGGCCGGGCGGTGGTGCTGCAGGACGTGACCGAGGAGCGCCTGCTGGACAACGTCAAAGCGGACTTCTTCACCGCCATGTCCCACGAGCTGCGCACCCCCCTCTCGGCCGTCAAGGGCGCGGCGGAGGTGCTGCTGGACGACGACCTGCCGCGCACCCAGCGCCACTTCGTGCAGACCATCCACCGCAACTCGGAGCGCCTCAGCCGGCTGGTCACGGACCTGCTCGACCTGTCCAAGCTGGAGGCCGGCCGCACCGAGCTGCGCCTGGCCCGGGCCGACCTGAACGAGATCGCCGCCGATTCCGTCGCCGCCCTCGCCTCGGTCGCCGCCGTCGAGGGGCAGCGCCTGACCGTGCGCACCCAGGCGGACACCCTGCCCATCACCGCCGATCCCGGGCGCCTGGAGCAGATCGTCACCAACCTGGTCTCCAACGCCCTGCAGTACACCCCCAGCGGGGGCGAGATCGTCGTCACCACCTGGACGGACGCCGACGGCCCCTGCCTCTCCGTCACGGACGACGGGGTGGGCATCAGCACCGTCGACCAGCAGCACCTGTTCGACAAGTTCTATCAAGGGGTCAACACCCTGACCCACAAGCGCGGCGGCTCCGGCCTGGGGCTGGCCATCGTCAAGCAGCTGACGGAGCTCCACGGGGGACGCATCGACGTGCAGAGCAAGCTCGGCCGGGGGAGCAGCTTCACCGTGCACCTCCCCTTCAGCCCGCCGCTGGGCGCCCTGGCCACGCCCGCCACCCCACCGGCCGCGCCGGCCGCGCCCGCCGCGCCGGCCGCGCCCGCCGCCGCGCCGGCCGCCGGGCTGCCCGCCACCCCAACCACGCCATGAAGATCCTGATCGTCGACGACGACCCGGACATCGCCGAGATCGTCGCCTTCGCCCTGGGCAAGGACCAGCACCACTGCACCACCGTGCACGGCGGGACGAACGCCCTCGCCCTGCTGGAGCGGGAGAAGTTCGACCTGATCATCCTGGACGTGATGATGCCCCGGGTGGACGGCTACGAGGTCTGCCGGCGCCTGCGGGCGAAAGACACCTCGACGCCGATCATCATGCTCACGGCCAAGGACAGCGAAGGCGACAAGGTGCAGGGGCTCGACCTCGGCGCGGACGACTACGTGACCAAGCCGTTCTCGCCGCGGGAGCTGCTGGCCCGGGTGCGCGCCCTGGGGCGCCGCGTCGCCCGCCCCCAGTCGGACGGCGGCGAGCCGGTCGTCGCCGGCGGGCGCCTGGAGATCAACCTGGCCGATTACGAGGTGCGGGTGGACGGCCGCCCGGTGCAGCTGACCCCGCTGGAGTACGAGCTGCTGCGCTGCCTGACCCTGAATCTGGGCCGGGTGGTGCCGTACGACAAGCTCCTCTCCTTCGCCTGGGGCCCCAACTACGAGGGGGAGACGGAGCTGCTCAAGGTGCACGTGCGCCACCTGCGGGAGAAGCTGGAGCGGGACCCCTCGTCCCCGGAGCACATCGTCACCATCCGGGGGATCGGGTACAAGCTCAACCGCTGAGCGCGCCGGCCGGAGCCCCGGATTCGGGGCTCAACCGACCGACCACCGGATCACACCCCGGACGATACGCCCTCCCGGAGAATCCGATGAGGGCGCGACACGGGAGACCGGTGTCGCGCCCTCATCGAGGCGAGAGGGACAGCAGCCCGGCGCGGTTGGGGGGGTCGCACCGGACACCCATAAGGTACCCCCGAACGGCCTGACACCACTACGGCCGTGGCGTACAAACGGCATCCTCCGGTTTTGGGCGTACCGTCCGTAGTGTGGGAGGTGGCCACACCCGTACGATCGGCCATAGGCGAGTGCAGCTCAGACCGTAGGTAGGTTGCCATGGTCGAAGCAGGCAGGCTGTATTACCGCGGACATCCGGCATTCGAGCGGCCCCGGCCCCAGCGGCGCCGCCCGGTGATGCCTCTCACAGAGCTGGAGCCGGCGGCGCTCGACGCCCTGGCGGCGGGGCTCGATCCGGCCGCCCAGGCGATCGTCGGGCTCTACCGCGCCTGCCGCCTGGACGGCGAGCGCTTCGCGGACTGCTTCGCCCGGCTGGGCGCGCCCAGCTACGCAGCGATGCTGGACGAGGCCCTGCAGGGCGCGGCCTGACGGGGACGAGCGCGTCCCGGGTCCGAAGTCCCAGGTCCCAGGTCGCGGGTCGCGCTGCGGGGTCAGTCGCCGGGCCCCGGGGGTCTCCCCAGCAAGGCGCCCAGGACGGCGCCGAACACCAGGTGGCGCCACACCTGCTGGGCGGCCGTCGCCGGCCGGTAGTAGCTCTCCAGCAGCCCCGTGCTCCAGGCCGGATGCAGCCGCTGCAGGGGCAGCAGCAGCGGATAGAGGACGGCGTTCTCCAGCTGCAAGAAGGCCACCCCGGCGGCCCAGGGGGGCAGGTGGCCGGTCAGCCGGCGCCGCGGCCGGCCGGCGTAGACCGCGCCCAGGACGGCGCCGAAGCCGAGGTGCAGCAGCGCCCCGGCGGGCCGCCAGCGGCGGGGATCGGCGCTGAGCAGCCGGCCGTGGATGGCCAGATCGTCCGCCCGCGTGCGCAGCAGGCGCAGATCGAGGGCCTGGGCGGCGAGGTAGGCCAGGCCGGCGACGAGCCCGGCGCCCGCCCCGGCGACCGCCTCACCCGCAGCGCCACCGCTCCCGTTCGCCACCGCCTGCCTCCAACCCCCGGACCTCGCACTTCGGACCTGGGACTTCGTCCCTACATCCCCAGCAGCCGGCGGGCGTTGCCGCCGGTGATCGCCGCGTAGGCCTCGGGG
>DATLLM010000280.1:0-7402 GCA_035537855.1 Chloroflexota bacterium
CCGCCGCCAGCGCTGGGGCGACGGGAGCTACCTGGCGCGGATCATCTTCTGCGAGATGGTCCGGGGCCACGAGGCCGGCGAGCTGGGCTTCGGCATCTCCGCCACGCTCCGCGACCACGAGTACCCGCTGCTGGTGGTCGACCCCGCCGGGCAGTCCGTCTCGCTGGAGGAGGAGCCGAGATGGTACCCGGGCCAGCGGGACAAACTGGGGCCGGGGCCGCACCGCTGGACGTTCGACGCGTTCTGCGCGCTCGACCTCGCCGGGCGCGGGTGGTGCGTGCTCTGCCCCGAGACCTACGGCCCGGCCGGCGAGGAGGACGCCGGCCACGGCGAGGCGGACGGCGCGGGGTGCGGGCGGTGACCGGGAGCGGACCCGTGCACGACGGCGCCTCCACCGGCCCCCGCTGGACGTACGGGCTCACCGCGCGTCCGCTCGGCGACGCCCGGGTGCCGGCCGGCTGGATCATCGGGTCGGACCGGCCCCACCCGCGCTACCGCTTCGGCACCGTGGACTACGCGGCGCCCGTGCCTTCCGAACAGGCGGAGCGATTCGAGCTGGAGCTGGTCCGGGCACCGGCCGGACCGGGCCGTGGCGGGAGCGAGCGGTGAGCCTCCGCGCCCCCGCCGGGTACCGGTTCGTCCAGGGGCCTCCGGAGGGCCCCGTCCACCTGATCGAGGCCGGGGGCCGCGACGGCCAGGACGACGCGAGCGGCGCGACGGCCCGCTCCCTGTGCGGCGTGTGGCCGGGGTGGAGCCCCGAGACCGAGGGCGCCCGCTGGGGGCTGGTGGCGGACGCCCTGCCCGGGGGCGAGCGGCCCTGCGGCGCGTGCGCCGCCCGGCTCCGCCGGCGCGCCCTGAGCGGGCCGCCGCCCGACGCCCCGCTGGAGCAGCTGCGGTTGCTCTGACGGCGGGGGCGAATCCGAGACGACGAGCGAGCACGCGACGAGCCCACGAGGAGGAACGACGCGATGGCAGCCGAGCAGACGCAGACGCAGACGCAGCAGACGGCCGAGGTGGAGGCGACGAACGAGCGCGGGATCAAGCTCGCCGGGCGCTGGCTCAACTTCTCCCAGTTCCACCAGGTCCCCCATCCGGAGGTCGGCCAACTGGTGCGGGTGACGCTCCAGAAGGGCCGGTTCATCTCCGCGCTGAAGATCCTCGCGCCCGGCGAGTTCGACGACGCGGAGGGAGAGGTCGACCCGAACGACGAGGCGTTCCCCGAGTTCGAGGGGCCGCCGGCCGGCTTCACGGTGGCCCCGGGCCTGGACGGGCCGCCCTCGGGCGACTACCCCGCGGGCACCGCGGCGCCCCGGCGCGTGCTCCCTACACCCGTCCCGCCGCCGGCACCCCAAGCGCCCCCGGCGTCGCGGACGCCCACGACGCCGTCACTCAAGGCCGCGGCCCTGGCCGCCGCCGCCCACTTCCTGAGCGGCAAGCCGGAGAGCACCGAGGACGAGGTGTACGGGACGGCCTACCGCTTCCTCGCATGGCTCCAAGACGAGGAGCCGTAACGAGGCGGGCACTCCCCGCCGGGCGTCCGGCCCGCACACCACCGCTGGCGCGCAAACGAAAGGACCCACCACATGAATGACGTGACGCCGACATCCGGAGCACAGCGGCGGCGCTACGCCGTCGACACGGGGTCGAACGGCCTGCGGCGGGTCGTCCGCACGGACGGGCGGCCCCTGGGGTACGTCCGGCTCCGGCGCCCGCCCACGTCGGGGGCGGAGCCCGGCGCCACGGCCGGCGGTGCCACGGAAAGAGGGACCCTCGCCGCGTTCGCCGCGGCGATACGCGCCCGCGTGGCCCTGCGGGCGAAGCAGCGTCCGGCGCCGGCCCCAGGGACGACCCCCGTCCCCACGCCAGCGCAGCTGGTGCGCTGGCGCCGGGCGGCGGGCCTGGGCCAGCGGGGGCTCGCCGCCTGCTGCGGCCTCTCCCGCAGCTACCTGGCCGCGGTGGAGTCGGGCCGGCGCGCGCCGGCGGACGAGCGCCGGCGGCTCGCCGTCCACCTGGGCCACGGCGACCCGAGCGAGTGGGACGGGTGACGCCGCTGCGGCGGAGACCCCGCACGGCCGGGGGCCCCCCACCCGACCCGCCGGCGACCGGTCCTCGCGGACCGATCCCGGCACCGCCGCCACCGACGACGCCCGCCGCCGGGCGCGAGTTTCACGTCCTCCTGGACGCCCACACCGGCCGCGTGCTGGTGGAGGGTCCTGACCGGCTCCCGCCGACCCTCCGCCTCGCGCTGGAGGGCGCCCTCGGCCCCGGCCACGAGGTGGCCTGCGCCGTCCCCGACCCCGCCGCCTACCTGACCCTGCCGCCGGCGACGCCGGCGGAGCGCGCGACACAGCCGTGCGTGCGCCTCGGCGGCTACTGGCACGGCAGCCTGATCGAGGGGCCGGGGCGGCGGAGCACCGCCAAGCTGCAGGGCTGCCCCCTCCGCTGCGACGGCTGCATCACCCCGGATAGCTGGGACGCCGGCGGCGGCGGGGAGGTGCCCGTCGCCCGCCTGGCGGACGCCCTCCTCGACCCGGCCCACCTGCGGGACGGCGTCTCCGTGGTGGGCGGCGAGCCCTTCCACCAGCCGGAGGGCCTGCTGGCCCTCGTCCGGGCGCTGCGGGAGCGCGGCTGCGGCCACATCCTCTGCTACAGCGGCTACACCTACGAGCGCCTGCGCCGGCTGGCCGCCCAGCGCCCCGCCGTGGGCGCCGCGCTCGACGAGCTCGACGTGCTGGTCGACGGCCCGTTCGTGGCCGCCCTGGCCGCCACCGCCGGGCCCTGGACGGGGTCAGGCAATCAACGCGTCGTCGACCTGGCGGCCACGCGCCGCGTCGGCCGCCTCGTCCTCTTCGGCCGGGGCGACGACGGGTGACCGCCGTGCTGAGCCGGCTTCCGCCAGATGGCCCGCGAGGAGGATAGCGATGATGGCGATGGAGCTCACCGACTTTCCCGACTTCCCGGCGGCGTGCGAGCCCGAGGCCCTCACGCGGGCGCCCTGCTGCGCCGACCCGACGTGCGGCGCCCGCCGCATCGACGAGGAGCTGGCCACCGCCTACCGCGCGGCCTGCGCCGGCATCGAGGCCCTCCGCGCGGCCCACGTCCGCCACGCGGCCCGCGACCGCTGCCCCCCGAGGCGGTGCCGGTGCCGGCTCGACCGGCTGGTGACGGCCTCCGCCCACGCGCTCGACCCGGCCCGCACCCGCCTGGAGTGGCTGCGCGAGCTGGTGGACGCGGGGCGGGCCGGGGAGGTCCGAGCGGCATTCGGCCCCGGCAGGACGGGCGAGGTCGGCGGAGACGAGGAGGTCTGACGTGTACGACGGCGCGACCCGGGCCGGGCCGTGGAGCCGGGGGCGTGGCCGGCGCGGCGGACACCCCGCGGCCACCGACCGGTAGCCCGCCGGCGCAGCGCGGAAGAGGAGCACCACCCGATGAGACGAGGCGAAGCGGCGCCCACCTGGCGCGAGGTCGAGGCCCTCCGCGCCCGCCTCGCCCTCGCCGACCGCGACGGCGGGCTGACTCCCCTGGAGCACGCGCTCCTCCAGGCCGAGTACGACCGCCGGCGGGCGGTGCTCGCCGCCCACCGCGTCCGTGTCGTCTACCGCGAGCGCGACGGCGGGTGGCTGCTGTGGCTCGACGGCCGGCCCGGCGCCGGCGCGCCGCCTGGCGCGGAGGTCTACGAGCACCTGCCAGACGGGCGGCGGCTCCGCTTCGCGTACGAGTCGCAGGCCCTGGACTACGCCTGGTACGTCCTCTTACCCCGGGTGGCGCCCCGGGTAGCCCACGAGGAAGGCCTGCTGCCGTGAGCAGCGCCGCGGCCGTGCGGCCGTGCCGCGGGAGCGGGTGCGGTCGGCGGCCGCGCCGGTCAGCGCGCCGGCGCGCTCTGATGGACCCTCCGACGTACGCGACGAGGACGCCCGCCTGGAGCTGCGCCGCCGGTTGGGGCCGGTGCGCCGGGACGTGGCGACGCAGCTGGGTTGCGACTTGGGCCCGGCGCCGGCGCCGGGCCGCTGATGGCCGCCGGCAGGTGACGGGTTGGGAGTGCAAGCGATGGGCAGTGTGTGGCTGACGCTAGAGCAGTGGTCGGTGTTCGAGCCGGGCCGGGAGCGCAACGCCCTGACCCTCTACTTCCCCCTCTGGACGCCGGAGGAGTCCGACTTCTTCGGGGACGAGCCGGTGACGATCCTCACCGAGGACCGGTGGGAGATCGAGGCGCTGGCGAGCGGGCGGTGGGGCAAGCGACGCCCCGATCAGGCGGGCGCCCGCAAGAACCTCCGCTCCCGGCCGGACTCCGCGTTCGGGGAGTGGCTCGTCGAGCGCCTGGGGATCGCCAAGGACGCGCTGCCCGGCCGGACGGCGCAGTTCACGGACACGGGTTCGGGGAGGATCTACGCCCGGTTGATGCCGGAGGGGGGGAAGCGATGACCCTCCCCGTCGAGCGCACGACTGGCGACCCCGGCTTGCGGCTGCCGGGGGTCGTCACCGCCACCAGCCTGCAGTTGCCGGAGGGCTTGTCCTTCACGGAGTGGGAGGCGGTCGGTCGGACGCTCGGCCGCCTCCGGGAGAGCGTCCACTGGCGGCGGGGCGACTGGCTGCGCTACGGCGAGCGCACCTACGGGGAGCGGTACTCCCGGGTGCTCGACCCGGGGGCGGGCACCTACCAGACGTTGGCGAACGACGCGTGGGTCGCGGGCAAGATCGGATTATCTCTACGTAGAGAGAATGTCCCCTGGTCGCACCACAAAGAGATCGCGCCCCTCCAGCCGGACGAGCAAGCGGCTTTCCTCGACCAGACCGAACACCACGGTTGGTCGGTGCGGGAGTTACGCGAGCGGATACGGCAGCACAAGCGACTCCCGCCCCCGGCGCCACGGGCCCCGGGGGTCAAGATCCCGGAGGACCAGTGGCAGGGCATCCTCGACCGGGTCGACGCGGGCGAGACGCAGGCCAGCCTCGCCGCCGAGTACGGCGTCTCCGAGGCGCGGATCAGCGGCATCGTCCAGACGCAGCGGGCGGCCGTCCGGCGGGCCGCGGCCCGCCTCAAGGCGCAGCAGGACCCCACGAAGTCGCACCGGCAAGCGCACGCCGAGCGGCTGGCCGCCTACGAGGAGGCCGCCCGTGCCCGTGAGCAGGAGGCGGAGGCGGGCGAGGGCGCAGGGGTGCCCGAGCCGCTCTACGACGCCGTCTGCCCCGCGGACGCCCTCTCCTACCTGCGCGACCTGCCGGACGGCATCGCCCACCTGTGCGTCACCTCGCCCCCCTACTGGGCGAAGCGGCAGTACACCGGCGACCCGCTGGAGCTCGGCCGGGAGCCCGACCCGGACGACTACGTGCGGAAGCTGGTCGAGATCGTCGACGAGATCGGCCGGGTGCTGGCCCCCGGGGCGTACCTCTTCCTCAACCTGGGCGACACCTACGCCTCGCAGCCGGGGCGGTACCGGGGCGACGAAGACCGGCGGCGGGGCATCTCGGAGCTGGCGATCCGGGCGAACGGCACCGCCCTGGACGGGCGGGTGCTCGACGTCCCGGAGAAGAGCCTCGTCGGCATCCCCTGGCGGGTGGCGCTGGGGTTGACCCTGCGCCACGGGTGGCGCTGCGCCAACGTGGTGTGCTGGGTCAAGGAGGGGGCCGCCCGGGAGAACGTGCACGACCGGCTGCGCCAGCAGTGGGAGCCGATCCTGGTGCTGACGAAGGCCCAGCACGCCTACCTCAACCACGAGCCCCTGCGGGACGTGGGCACCGGGGACGTGTGGGACATGCGGGTGGGCCGGCGCGGCGAGGCGGCCGGGCACTACGCCCCCTTCCCCGAGGAGCTGGTGGGGCGGGCCATCGCCGCGGCCTGCCCCCCAGGCGGGGTGGTGCTCGATCCCTTCGCCGGGAGCGGGACGACGCTCCAGGTGGCCCGCCGGATGGGGCGCCGGTTCCTCGGCTGCGACCTGTCGCCGGGCGAGGTCGCCGGCTGATGGCGACCAGACTCCCGCGGCTGCCGGCGCCGTTGCCGGAGCAGCTGCCGCACCCCTGCGGAGGCTACCGCTCCCAGTCTTGGTGGGGCTGGTCCTGGGCGCGGGCGGTCCGGGACGGCCCGTGGGTCGTGCGCGATCCGGAGGGGGCGCTGGTGGCCCGGGCGCGGACGCGGTGGGCGGCGGCGCGGTGGGCCTGCGCGCAGCGGCGAGGGGAGGACGGTGCGTCGTGAGTGAGCCGAAGGTGGTGCCCCCGAAGAACCGGCCGGCGGTGGCCCCGGCGCCCCGGACGGAGGCCGAATCGCGGTGGGAGCGCGGGCTCCGGGTGTGGGAGCAGCACGTCGCGGCGCTCCCCGGCGGGGCGCGGTCGTGGGTCGAGCCACGGTCGGCGGACGAGGCGCAGCGGAGGCTGGCGCACGCCCGGGAGGTGATCCACTCCATCGAGGTGCAGATCCAGGAGCGGCGGCCCCGTGAGACGGTGGACTGGCGCACCTGGGCGGTCTTCACCGAGTGGCACGGGCGGGCGCTCGGGCTCTCGAAGCGGATGCGGTTGGAACTGGCCCGGCTGAAGGCATGGCGCCACCTGCACCGCGACTCGCCGGAGTGGGGGAGACTCGGGCGCCCCCCGACGCCCCCCGACGTCGTGTATTGGCGCTCCCGGGCGAAGGAGGCCCTATGGGTGCTCCAGCGCGTCCGCGAGCACCTCGACGACCGCGGCGACGGCGGCCTGCCCGAGGAGCTCGTCGCCCGCGTCCGCGAGGTGTGCCGTCCGCCGGGGGAGACCGAGCAGCAGGAACAGGAGGGGTAGTCGTGCTGGGAGCGCAGCTCGCCAACACGCTGGTCGTGCTGGCGTTCGTCGTCGTGATCGTCGTGATCGTCGTGCGCATCCCGACGGCCGTGTCCCTCGGTCGCAAGGCGTGGAGCGCGTGGTGGGCGCACTGCGCCGCCCTCAACCGCCAGGAGGTCCGACCCCGTGATGCGCGTGAACCCCAAGGCGCCGCTGCTCCTCACCCTCGCCCCGGTCGCCAGCCTGTCCGGCTGCGCCTGCCGTGAGCGCGTCGACCCCGGCAACGTGGGCGTGCTGCTGGACGGCGTGGGCAGCGGGCCGTCGTGCGCCACGCGCCGCAGCCGGTCGCCCTCGGCCCGGAGGATCGTCGCGTCGCCCGCCTCGCACGGCCCGGCGGCGGTCTCGGCCACGGTGCCCAAGACGGCGTTCAGGTCCGTCGGGGAGCTGGCGATCGCCCGTAGGATCCACGCCGTCGCCGTCTGCTGCTCCAGGGCCCCGGTCAGCCGGCGCTCCCGCTCCTCGGCCTGCTGCTTCAGACCCGCGTTCTCCTGTCGCGCCGCGGCCAGCTCCGACTCCAGGTGGGCGTTGGGCGGCGTGTCCGTCCGCCGCCGGCCGCCGGTGGCAACCCGGCGCGCGCCCGTGCCCCCCACTTCCCGCC
>DATLLM010000281.1:0-2266 GCA_035537855.1 Chloroflexota bacterium
AGCCGTTTGGTGTACGGGCTGCTGCGCCGGATGCGGGGGTCGTCGACCGCCCTTGGCAGGTCGAGGTAGCCGTCCAGGCTGCGCTCGGTCAGGCTGACGCCGGCGAAGATGCGCCGCTCCCCCTGGAAGCCGATCTGCCGCCCGCCCGGCGGCGGCCACGGCCCACGCGGCGCGGCCGGGGTCGCCTCCGGGCTCAGGCGCCCGGAACGGCCGGCGATCCCGGCCCGCCGGCCTCAGCCGCTGCGGCGCAGCTCGCGCCACTGCGCCACCAGCCAGCGCTGGTGGCGCACCTCAGCCGCCGCCGCGAGCCCCTCCGCGGCCAGCCGGCGCCAGTCCTCCGGCGCCCACTCCGCGGGCGCCGGGCGCTCAGTCCAGACGCAGCAGGCGGCGGGCGTTCCCTGAGGTGATGCGCTCGAAGTCCTCGGCCGTGGCCAGCTCCCCCAGCAGGGGCAGGCTCTTCGCGGCGTAGCACTCCCGCCGCCGCCCCTCGCCCCAGTCCCCCGCGCCGTCCCGGCAGGGGCAGTCGGTCGCCCACAGCAGCTTGCTCGCGTGGCGCCGCAGAAACCCCCGGGTGAACTCCGGATCGCGGGACAGGGCGCCGAAGCCGGAGCCGGCGGAGAGGTCGGCGTAGAGATTCGGGAACGCCTCGAGCCAGCGGTCGGTCAGCCCCCCCGGCACCACCGGCCCCGTCGGGTACGCGGTGTAGCCGGGAGCATCCGGCTGCGTCGGGGCGTCGGCGCTGATGTTGGCCCACCACGCCTGGGCGTGGCCGACGAACACCGTCTCCGGGTTGGCCCGCAGCACGCCCTCGAACGCCTCGAAGTTGGGGTTGTACATGCCGTACTCGAAGTGCAGCAGCACCGGCCAGCCGAGATCGCCGCAGAGCCGGTAGATGGCCAGGGACTCCGGCGCGTCCACCGCCAGCGGCACCTTGTGCTCGCCGAAGCCGCGGGCGCCCATGCGGTGCGCCCGGCGCACCCGATCCAGGGCCCCCGGCCGGCGCGGATCGATGTGGAAGAAGGGGATGATCCGGTCGGGGTAGAGCGTCGCCTCGTCCAGCGCCTCGGCGCTCGGCCAGCGCTCAGGGGGCGTCGCCGTGCCGTCGATCGGCAGGACGACCGACCGGCGGACGCCGTGCGCGTCCTGGTGGGCCAGCAGGTGCTCGACGGTGCGCCCCACGTGCCCGATGTGCTGATGAAAGTCGATCACGTCCCTGGCTCCTTCTCTCCCGGTCGCCGCATCCCGCCGGCTTCCCTCCCGATCAGACGCGCCCGCCGCGCCCGGCGCGCCCGGCGGCGGGCGCCCCGAACACTCTACAGTCCACGGGAGCGCGGCCGGGGCGCCGCCCCGCAGCGAGCCGATCAAGTGCGCCGCCCAGAGCGGGGGCTGGGAACTTTGTCCCCAGGAAGCAACGCCCTTCTCTTCCCCAACCGGGTGAGGCACTCTAGATGGGCCGATCAAGAGCGAGCCGGGAGAGTAGACCGATGAACGCGATCCTGCAGGAGCTCCTCGCCGTGCGCGACGCCGTCGGGCTGTGCTGGCTGGGCAACCTGGGCTGGCTGCTCCGCTCCGGCGAGCGCCTCGTCGCCTTCGACCTCGACCTCGACCGCGCCACCCGCCTGCGCCCCTCCCCGATCCCCACCGCCGACCTGGCGCCCGTCCTGGACGTGGTCTTCATCACCCACGAGCACGGCGACCACTTCGGCGAGGGCACGGCGCGCCTGCTCGCCGCGCAGTCCGACTGCACCTACGTCGTCCCCGCCAACTGCGTCGACCGCGCCGCCCGGCTCGGCCTGCCCCCGTCGCGCGTCGTCGTCGCCCGCCCGCGGCAGCCCTTCGAGATCGCCGGCATCCCCGTCTCCCCGCAGCGCGCCCTGCACGGCCACACCAGCTTCTCCATCTACCGCCGCGCCAACCTCGAGGACTGCGGCTACGTCCTCACCCTCGGGGGCCGCACCGTGTTCCAGCCGGGGGACACCTTCCTCCTCCAGGACCACCTCGAGGACCTGGGGCCCATCGACGTCCTCTTCGTCTCCCCCACCCTGCACAACATGCACCTGGTGGACGCCCGCACCCTGATCGAGACCCTCCGCCCGTCCTTCGTCTTCCCCCAGCACTTCGGCACCTACCAGCCGACCGAGCAGAACAGCTTCTGGACGATCGGCTACCCGGACGAGCTGCGCGCCAGCCTCGACCCCGAGCTGCGGGCCCGCTTCCACACGCTCGACCAGGGGGTCGTCTTCCGCATCCCGGCCCGGGCGGGGGC
>DATLLM010000282.1:0-4307 GCA_035537855.1 Chloroflexota bacterium
CCCCCGACGCCCCAGGCGGCCGACGTCCAGGCCGGCCCGGCGGCGCCCTCCCGGCCGGCGGCGGAGTCCGCCTCGTCCGGGAAGGGACGGGTCGGGCGCGGCGGGCGCCCGGGGCGTGGCGACGGCGAGGACATCGAATGGAAGCGTCCTGGCCGGGCCATCTCAGCTGACATGGCTCATCCGGATAGCGGCTCCTGATCGAGTTCGAAAGGGCATCGCGGCCGGCCCGGCGGCGCCGGAAGCGGGGCGCCGGAGGGGCGGTTGAGCTGCGGTTGTGGTGAGGGCTCGGGGCCGCGGGCGCCGAGTGTAGCGCAGCCGGCGCGGGCGGGCCAGACGCCGGAACGGCGCACCGCACCCGGCGGACGGCGACCCGGCGGCGAGCCGAACGAGACCACCCCAGCCGCGAGGGCTACACGGCTGTGAACGAGAGGGGGGCGGCCGGGTTGCGGCCACCCCCCTCTCGGGTCTCTGCTCTCGGCGGCGCCGGCGGGCGGGCGCCGCGAGGCGGGGCGAGCTCAGGCCTTGGTCGAGACGCCGAGCTCGGGGAAGAACAGGTACGGGGACTTCACGCCGCCGCCGACCCACTCCGAATCGCGCGAGATCCCGCCGAGCTGGCGCATGTCGCTGAAGACGTTGCCGGAGACCATGGTGTTCTTCACCCGGCCCACCAGCTTGCCGTCCTTGATCTTGTAGCCCCCCTGGATGTTGCCGGAGAAGTCGCCGGAGTAGATGTTCCCGGCGGCGCCGGTGGTGCTCTCCACCAGGACGCCCTCCTCGATCCCGGCGAGCAGGTCGGCGTAGTCCTGCTCGCCCGGCTCGATGACCAGCACCCCGGTCGAGGGGGAGGGCAGGCTGGCGGGGGAGCGGTAGCCGTTGCCGGTGGACTCCGTGCCGGCCAGACCGGCCGTCTGCAGGTCGTAGTAGAAGCTGCGCACCACCCCGCCCTCGATCAGGGGCAGGCGGCGGGTGGGGACGCCCTCGTCGTCGAACGGCGCGGCGCCGGGGACGCCGGAGAGGGTGCTATCGTCCACGATGGTCAGGCGGGGATCGAAGACGGCCGCGCCGAGCTTATCCGAGAGGGCGGACGAGCCCTGCAGGACGGCCCGCCCGGAGAGGGCGACGTCCAGGTAGCGCAGCAGGACGAAGGCGACCCCGCGGGGGGAGAAGACCACCGGCTGGCGTCCGGTGGAGACGGTCTCCACGTTCTTGGCCAGGTCGAACTTGCGGATCGCCGTCTCGGCCAGGGCGCGGTGGTCGATGCCGGGGGCGCAGGAGCTGTCGTACTCCCAGACGCTGAGGAAGTCCTCGCCGCGGATCAGCTGCCCGCCGATGATCACGGTGTAGCCGCTGCGGCGGTAAGCGCCCTGCCCGCCGCGGGAGTTGCGGATCTCGACGCGGGAGAGGCGCCGGCGCACGCCGGCCTCGCAGAGGATGTCCCCGTCGTAGGCCAGGACGCGGTCGATCATCTCCTGGCCGAGCTGGGCCATCGACTCCACGGCCAGCGCCTCGGTCGCCGGATCGTAGACGTCGACCGCCGTCGGGGCGATCCGGGAGGGCAGCTCGAACTTCGCCTCGGCGCCGAAGGGGGCCAGCTCGGTTGCGGTGTCCACCAGGGCCTGGAGGTCGTCCAGGCGGGTGGTGGTGGCCAGGCCGACGCGCCCGTTCTTGACCACCCGCAGGGCCACCCCGCGGGACTCGTTCGTCTCCAGGGCCTTCAGGCGGTTGGCCTCGAAGTCCACCGGGGTGTCGGCCGTCTCGTAAGCGTAGACCTCGGCCTGGGCGACGCGGTCCCTGGCCAGGTCGAGCACCTGCTCGGCGATCGAGCTCAGCGTACGGGGCGTTGTGGTGGCCATCGCCTCACTTCCCTCCGACCACGGCCTTGAGGATGCGGATGTAGGGGCTGCCCTGGCCGACGGGGGCGGACTGGCCGCCCTTGCCGCAGGTCCCGCCGGCCTCCGTCCAGGCGAAGTCCCGGCCGATCATGTCGATGTTCTCCAGGGTGGTGAAGAGGTTCCCGGAGAGGGTGGTGCCCCGCAGCGGCTCGGCCAGCTTGCCGTCGCGGATCATCCAGGCCTCGGCGCAGGAGAAGGCGAACTGCTCGTGGGTGGTCGAGCCGCCGTACCAGTCCCGGCAGTAGATCCCCAGCTTGGTCGCCGCGAGCATGGCGTCGAAGGACGAGTCGCCCGGCTCGATCACGGTGTTGGTCATGCGCACCAGGGGGCGGTGGCGGTAGGACTGGGCGCGGGCGTTGCCGGTGGCCTCCTCGCCCATCTTGCCGGCCGTCTCCCGGGAGTGCAGCCGGCCGACGAGGACGCCCTCCTTGATCAGGTAGGTCTTCTGGGTGGGGGTGCCCTCGTCGTCGTACTTGAAGGAGCCGGGCTGGTCGGGGATGCTCGCGCCGTCGGCGATGTTCAGGTTGTCCCGTCCGAAGCGCCGGCCGAGCACCATCACCTGGCGCAGGCGCTCGTTCTCGTAGACGTTGTCCCCCTCGGAGAGGTGCCCGAAGGCCTCGTGGGCGAAGACGGCGGCGATCTTGGGGTCGCAGATCACGGTGTACTCGCCCCCCGTCGCCGGCTGGGCGCTGAGCAGGGCGACGGCCTGGTCGGTGGCCTCGGCCACCTCCTGGTGGCGCTCCTCCAGGCGGGAGAAGTCGTCCATGCTGGAGAAGGCGGCGCGCGACTGCTGGACGTTGCCGTCCTCCCGGGCGAGCACCTGCACGGTGGCCCGGCAGCGGGCCCGCTCCTGCTCGACGTAGGTGCCCTCGCTGTTGGCGACGGTGACCTTGCGCCGCAGGTCGCCGTAGCCGGCGTTGGTGGTCTGCACCTTCGGCGACCGCCCCCAGGCCACCTCGATGTACTCGTCCATCATCCGCTTCTTGTCCGCCAGGGGGACGTCCAGCGGGCTGCGCTTCAGCACCAGGGGGACGATGTCCACCACCGTCGGCACCGGCGCGAGCTCCGTCCGCTCCTTGCCCACCAGGCGGGCCTGCCGCACCGCCAGGTCGACTTTCTCCTCCAGGTCGGTCAGGTCGTTGAAGGAGACGAAGCCCCAGCCCCCCTTGTAGGCCGCCCGCACGCAGCCGCCGAGGTTGACGCTGCGGCCGACTTCGTCCAGCTCGCGATCGCGGTAGCTGAGCTGGGTCGACTCCGTCTCCTCGACGCGGACCTCGACGAAGTCGGCGTTGTGGCCCCGCAGGACCTCCTCAAGTCTCTCGCGCAGCATTGGCTTCCCTTTCTGCGTCCCCGCGGGGGGCGGCGCCCCCCGCGGCCGGTCGGACCTCTCCTGGAGGGATTCTACGGGGCGGTCTACGGGGCGGGCGCTTCCCCCTGGACGCGCGCCTCCAGCTCGTAGATCTTGGCCAGCTCGCCGGGGGCCAGGCGCTCGCCGGCCCGGACGAGCTGCACGATGCGGCGCAGGAAGTCCCGCTCCCAGGTGGTGGCCGGCTCGACGCTGACGATGCGGCGCAGCAGGTCGCGCTGGGCCTCGGGCGAGAGGGCCGCCGCGGCCGGCGCCGCCGCGGCCCCCGCGCCGGCGGCGGGCGCGGCGGGGGCCGGCCGGTCGGTCGCGGACTCCGGGGGCGCCGCTCCGTTGGGCCCGGGCTCGGGCGCTGGGGTGACGATCGCCTCGCCCGGCGGGGCGGCCGCCACCTCCACCATGATGTGGATCGAGGCCTGCCCCCCGTTGGAGAAGATCACCACCTCGCCCTGGTGCTCGCCGGCGTCCAGCCCGGCGGTGTTGGCGATGACCTCGAAGGAGACCTCGTTGCCCTTGAAGCGCGACTCGGTCACCGCCAGCCAGCCGCCCTTGACGGCGATGCTCCCGATCAGGGTGCCGGTGCCGGCGTTGGTCAGCTTGACGGTGCGCGCCTTGCGCCCGGCGCGCTGGGAGAGGCCGAAGTCCAGCAGCGAGGGCGCCCCGGTGAGGATGGGCTCGGGCCGCCCGGAGACCCGGGCGTAGACGGGGACGACCTGATCGCCCCCGTTGAGGGTGGTGACCACCAGGTTCCCGCTGTACTCCTCGCCGGGGCGCAGGCCGTTGGTGTCCACGGTGACGAAGACGACGGCGGCGCTGCTGATGAACGTCCTGCGGTTGACGGAAAGCCAGGAGCGGTTGGAGGTGATCTCGCCGAAGAGGGTGCGCCCGCCGGCGTTGGAGATCTTCAGCGGCAGCTGCTTCGTCGCCCCGATGGCCATGTTGCCGAAGTCCAGCCGGTCCGGGCGGACGACCAGCTGCGGATCGCGCTCCCGCGGCGGCGGCGGACTGGGGCGCCGGGGGCGGGCCGACTCGGCCGGCGGCGTCCCGGCGCC
>DATLLM010000283.1:0-4630 GCA_035537855.1 Chloroflexota bacterium
GCGCGGGGAGACAGTAGGCCGCGATGGCGGGTTGGGCGAGCAGGTCGTCCACCAGGGCGCCGACGCGCGAGACGCTGTAGCCGGAGACGGTGGCGCCCCGGGCGGCCGCCGTCTGCGCCTCGAGGGCGGTCAGGGCGGCGCGGGCGCCGGGCTGGTCGCCGGCGAGGGCAGCGCTGTTGGCCGCCTGGACCCGGGCGGCGAGCGCCGCCCGCAGGTCGGCGGGGAGCCAGACCACGCGCAGCACCTCGAGGAGTCGCCCCAGGGTGGCCGGGGGAGCGGCGGGCAGGGCCACGTCCACGTCCACGGTGGTCTGCACCGGGGTGGCGCGGGGGTCCATCGAGGCCCCGTAGAGGCGGGCCACGAGCTGGCGGCGCCCGGCCTCGCGGGGCGTCCAGGAGAGGGTCACCGTCCGTCCGGCGGGGCCGCTCCCGGCCAGGCCCCGCACGCGCTCCATGCCCACCAGGCGTCCGCCCTGCTCGGGGGCCCCGTCGTAGACCTGGAGGGTGGCGCTGTTGTTGTCGTCGTGGCAGAACGAGTTGCCCAGGGCGGTGGCCGTGGCGGCGAGCTGGACGCGCACCTCGTGGACGCGGCCGGCGACCGGGCCGGCCGGGGCGCCGGCGGCGGCCGCGGCGCCGGCGCGGGCGCCCGGCGCGGTGACGCGCAGGCCGCCGCTGCCGAACCGCAGCGCCGGCGTCTGGGCGGCCCCGCGGGCGGCGGCGAGCGGGGCGGGGGCGGCGGACTTGGGGTAGATGATCACCTCGCCGTAGCCCTGCTTGTTCTGGCCGGCCTCGAGCGTCTCGTACTGCCCGGTGAAGGGGTCGACCAGGCGGTCGGAGGACGGGGTGCCGTCGATGGTGGCCGGGTCGTCGTAGCGGTCGTTCAAGGCGTGGATCACGTTGTTCCAGGGGTCGGCGGCGCCCTTGCTGGCGTCGTTCCGGGCGACGACGACGAAGATGCGGTAGAGCTGCGCCCCGGTGGGGGCCGCGCCAGAGGTGCCCCACAGGAAGTTGGCCGGCACCCAGCCCAGGGGGGGGATGCGGTCCAGGGTGACGGTGCCCAGCTTGACCGGCGAGCCCACGTTGTTGTCGTCGCCGGCGTCGCGCGGGACGGCCCAGAACTCCACCGGGACGGCGGTGGCCGCCGTGTCCAGGCTGTAGTTGTGCACCCGCACCTGGAGCTGCACCGTGTCCCCGTCGGTCGGGTAGGAGGCCTCGGCGCCGGCTTGCAAGGACCCGGCCGGGCCGCCGTTGGCGGCGTCCGGGTGAAGGACGAAGAAGCCCCGGATCAGCTGACGGCTGTCCGCGTTGTTCCAGTTGGGGACCTGGGGCGGGCCGGCACCCTGGTTGGTGGCCATCACCATCCGGTTGGGGAGGTTGAGCGCCGGGTCGGGCCGGTTGCCGTAGTAGGCCTTCCAGTTCGACTGGCTCTCGCCGTCGGCCAGGATGTTCACGGCGTGCGAGGCGCGGTAGGTGCCGGAGGGGTCGGTGTAGTAGACGGTGGCCGCGCCGTAGGCCCAGTTGCCCTGGGCGGCGGAGTCCTGCTGCAGGGTGAAGGTGTTGGTGGAGGTGGTACTGCTGCTGGAAGTGTTGAGCGAGCTCCAGCTGTTGGAGTTGCTGACCTTGAGGTCGAGGTCGGTGCAGGCGCTCACCTTCTCCACCCCGATGTTCATCTTGGACGTCAACGCGCCGTCCACGTCGGCGCTCTCGGAGAGGGTGTTGTTCGTGGAGGTGGTGTTGCCGCTGCCGCTGGTCTGCGCGATGGACAGCTCCACCGAGGAGCCAGTGGCGCCGACCTCGTAGGCCTTGTTGAGCAGGGGCTGGGTGAGCTGCGCCGCGGGGGTCGCCCCGGCCAGGACCACCGGCGCGCCCAGCACGGCCGCGCCCGGTACCGGCGTCGGCAGCGGCGTCGAGCCCGGGGGCGGCGTGGCGACGGCCGTGGGGGTGACCACCGGGACGACACCGGTGCCGGTATCGATCGGGGGGTAGGAGAAGGCGATGCCGTTCTGGTGCACGGGCTGGTACCAGCCCTTGATGCCGCGCCCGTCACCCGGTCCGAAGGGGACGGTCTGCCCGGGCAGGGTGATCTCGTAGAAGCCGTACTGGGGCTGCCCGCCCGGCCCCAGCACCGGCTGGCCCTGGGCGTTCTTGAGCGTGCGGCCGAGGATGGGGTAGCGGTAGATCTGCCAGGTGCGGGAGGTCCCGGCGAGGAGGTCGTCGTCGTCCGTCGCCCCCTCAAGGCTCTGGGTGTAGGACGAGCTGCTCTGGTTGTAGCCGGACTGATTCTTGTCGTACTGGTCGCCGACCTCGACGCTGACGTCGAGCCCGGCGCCGGCATTGGCGACGGGCCCCAGCCCCGAGGCGCCTGAGGCGACGGTGTTGCTGGTGAGCGAGCCCCCGATCGTCCAGTCGCTGCCGGTGGTGGTCTGCGACGAGTAGGTGGAGGTGGTGGTGTCCGTGACGGTCAGGTTGAGGCTCTTGCTGCGATCGACGTTGAGCCAGCTGCCGTGCTTCTGCTGGGGGTCGTAGAACCAGTCCAGGTGCTTGGGCGGGTCCTGGAGGATGTAGGACGGGACGTAGTGGTCGCTCATGCTGAAGACCAGCGGGGCGCCCAGGACGAGCGAGGCCCCCGCCGGGTCGTAGGCCAGTAGGCGGGGGGCGGTCGCCGTCTGGTCGGTCTCGGCGGTAAACAAGGACGTGAGCGAGAAGCTGCCCGGCGCTGTCCCGGACAGCCGGTAGAGGCTGACCGACGAGAAGGTGGGCGTGCTCGTGGCGTTCCGCCGCCCGGAGAAGCCGGTGGCGAGGGCCCAGGGGACCTGGCTCGCGTCGCTGGGGGTCAGGACCAGCCCCTGGAAGCTGCCGGCGGCGAGCGAGACGGTGGGCGCGAACGGGAAGGTGGAAGACTCGACGTAGCCGAGGCTGTCGCCCAGCGCCGTCGCCTGCCCCAGCAAACCGGTCAGCTTCAGGGGACACGGGTTCTGGGCGCAGGTCGAGGCGTCGAAGGAGACGTCGTAGAGCTGGAGGCTGACGTCGCCGCCGCCCCCCGTCTGCCCGCCCCCCGATAGCCACTGGTCGAGCGCCACCAGGGCCAGCTGGCGCCGGCCCAGGTCGTGCCCGCTGGCTTGGTCGTACCAGAAGAGCCCGGCGGCGAGCCGGGGCGGCGAGCCGAGGGCCACGGCGTTGCAGCCGCTGTCCGGGCAGTAGGACTTGGTACTGAAGTCGCCCGGGTCACGCCCGAAGCGGGCCACGGCGAAGGTCTCGTCCAGGGGGGTGAAGCCGAGCACCGCCAGGGACGCGTCCTGGTCGATGAACGAGAAGGCCAGCTCGTCCACCCCCTCGCCGTCGAAGTCGTCCACAACCACCTGGAAGCCCATGGTGGGGGCCGGCGAGCCGGTCATCAGGGAAGCCGGGAGGGGGATGTCCGCCTGCAGCACGGCCAGGGTCTGGAGCGCGCCGGTGTTGGAGTAGCGCAGCATGGTGAGGTGGGGCGCCGAGACGCACCGCGGGGTGGTCCCGGTGCAGCCCCCGCCCTGCCACAGGACGGCGACCTCGTTCTGCCCGTCCGAGTCGAAGTCCCCCACCCCCACGCCGAGCGAGCCGGGCCCCGCCGCGGTGCCGATCGCCGGCATGGGCACCCGGGGGGCGGTCTCCACCACCTGCCCCGGGGCGGCGTTGTAGTCGATCACGCTCACCCGCAGGGTGCCGTCCGGCCAGCGGTAGGCGACCACGGCCTCGTCGTTGGGGAAGCCCTGCGCGCTCATGCGGCCGTCCAGGTCGCCGGCGGCGACGGCCACCGGGCTCCCCCCGCTCTCGCCCTGCACCTGCCAGAGCCAGGGGGTCACAGCGCTCCCCTGGCCCGGCGCTGACCCCAGGACGTGCGTGTAGGTGCAGGACGTGGAGCCCGAGGCGCAGTCGTTGGACTGGCTGAGCAGGAGGGCCTGCTCGTGGAGGGGGTCGGTGAACCGCCCCCGCACCGGGATCAGATTCCAGGACGCCTGTCCCGCGGGGAGATCGGTGTCCGTGTAGGGGGTGGAGCTGGAGACGCCGCTCAAGTCGGGCTTGACCGTGTAGGTGGAGCCGAATGCGCTCGGCGCCTGCACGCCCGCCTGCACGCCCACCTCCGGCGGCGTCTTAGCGACGAAGAGCTGGTCGCTGCGGGCGATGGTGTACGCCGACGGCGGCCCGGCCGGGTCGTCCTGCGGCGGGCGGGGCCCAGGGGTCGGCGTCCCCGCCGGGGCCGTCGCCGTTGTCCCCTGGGCCCCCGCCGGGCGGGGGCCAGGCGGCGCGGTCATGGGCAGCACCAGGGCCAGCATCACGGTCACGGCGAGGGCCCGCGCCGCCAGGCGGCCGAGCGCGCGGCGGGCGGGGCGGTAGCGATGCGAGGGGGGCGGTGCGGGGTCCCTCACGGCGAGCTCCTTTGGCGACTCCGGCCCCGTCGGCCGGGTGGCGTGTGCGGGGTGAGCGACGGCGGGCAGTCTGCGCCGGGCGCGGCGCCGCCGCCAGCCACGGAGGTCGCACACTACTCACACAGTCCTCATGAAGTCGCCGCGCCGCCGCGCCGGCCGGCCGAGGCGCCGCCCAGGAGCGCGGGGCCGCATCGTGCTACCATGACAAACGCTGTGCAGGCGGGCTGG
>DATLLM010000284.1:0-3024 GCA_035537855.1 Chloroflexota bacterium
CCGCGCCCCCGGCCCCCCCGGCCCCCCCGGTGGCGGCCAGGGCGGCCAGGGCGGCCAGCTCGGGCACCCGGGCGGCCTGCCGCTCGACGTAGAACTGGGGGTAGTCGGCGATCTCGCCCGCTCCGACCACCAGCGAGAAGCGCAGCGTCGTCACCGGCAGCTTGTAGGTGCGCCAGTACCCCTGGCAGAGCTCCTCGCCGGCGGACTTGGAGAGGGCGTACCAGCCCCGCGGGCGGCGCGGCGTCGCCTCGTCGATGGGAGCGGTCATCCCCCCGGGCACGTACTTGTCGTAGAGGGCGTCCGTGCTGGCGAAGACCAGGCGCCGCAGCCCCTCCAGGGTGCGCGCCGCTTCGAGCACGAGGAACGTCCCCCGCACGTTGATCTCGAAGTACTCGTCGTTGGTGAAGGGGCCGCCCCCCTGGAAGGCCCCGCCCAGGTGGTAGATCGCCTCCATCCCGGCCACCACCCGCTGCACGTCGGCCGGCTCGGTCAGCGTCCCCTCGACCAGCTCAACGCCCAGGCCGCGCAGCTTCTCCACCCGGGCGTCGCGCGCCCAGACCAGCCCGCGCACCTCGTGGCCCCGCTCCACCAGCTGCGCCGCCAGGTTGGCCCCGATCCGCCCCGTGATCCCGGTCACCAGCACCCGCATCTCGCGCTCGCCCTCCTCGCCCCGCGTCCCGCGTCCCGCATCCCGCATCCCGCGTCCCCACAGGAAGCAGACGGCGTCAGGGTACCAGCGCCCCGGACCGCTCGACGCCCGGCTACAGTTACGGGGTGATCCGCGTGCTGGTGGTCGACGACCACCCCATCGTGCGCGAGGGGCTGGTCTCGGTCCTCGCCGACGAGCCGGACTTCGAGGTCGCCGGCGCCGCCGGGAGCGCCGAGGCGGCGATCGACCTGGCCGCCCGGGTGCGCCCGGACGTCGTCCTGCTCGACCTCGAGCTCCCCGGCATGAGCGGCGTCGAGGCCATCTCCCACCTCGCCCGGCGCGCCCCGGAGGCGCGCGTCGTCGTCTTCACCGCCTACGACGCGGACGAGCAGGTCTTCGGCGCCATCCGCGCCGGCGCCCGCGGCTACCTCCTCAAGGGCGCCACCGCCGAGGAGATCGCCCGCGCCGTGCGCGCCGTCCACGCCGGCGGCTCGCACCTCGAGCCGCGCGTGGCCGCCCGCGTCCTGGCCGAGATCAGCGCCCCCCGGCGCTCCCCCGGCGGCCTCAGCGAGCGCGAGCTGCAGGTGCTGCGCTTGATCGCCTCCGGCCACTCCAACAAGGAGATCGCCCGCCAGCTGGCCATCGCCGAGCGCACCGCCAAGTTCCACGTCACCTCCTTGATGAACAAGCTCGGCGCCGGCAACCGCGCCCAGGCCGTCGCCCTCGCCGTCCAGCGGGGGGTGCTGTGAGGGCTGTGAGGGCTGTGACTCCCGCCCCGGGCGGCGACCTCCTCCTGCTCTGCGCCACCCCGGGCGAGGCCGGTCCGCTGGCCGGCGCGGCCCCCCTGACCACCCCCCATCGCCTCGTCTTTACCGGTATAGGTCCGGTCAACACCGCCCACGCCCTGACCCGGGCGGTCGAGGCCGCGCGCCCGGCCCTCGTCCTCCAGTTCGGCATCGCCGGGGCCTACGTCCCCGCCGGCCTGCCGGTCGGGGCCCTGGCCCTGGCCACCGAGGAGGGCTACGGCGACCTGGGGGTGCTCACCCCCCAGGGGTGGCAGCCGGCGGACCTGATCGGCATCCCCGTCGTGCCCCCGGCCGCGCCGGGAGCGCCCCCCACCTTCAACCGCTTCCCCCTCGACCCGGCCCGCGTCGCCCGCGCCCTGGGCGTGCTCCGAGCCCTCCCCTTCGAGGTGCGCGCCGGGCCGTTCCTGACCCTCTCCCAGGTCACCGGGGTGCGCGCCCTGGGCGACGCCCTGCACCGCCGCAGCGGGGCCCTGTGTGAGAGCATGGAGGGGGCGGCCGCCGCCCACGTCTGCGCCCTCTACGGCCTGCCCTTCCTCGAGGTGCGCGGGATCAGCAATCTGGTGGAGGACCGCGACCGGGAGCGCTGGCGGATCGCCGAAGCGGCCGGCGCCGCCCGGCTGGCCGTCGCGGCCCTCGCCGCCGCCCCCGACCCGCGGTCGCCAGATGGTCAATAAACAGTAAAACACGAGTGACCTCCGGAGGCGCCCCCGTGGAACCACTGACCCTGGCCTACTCGCCCTGCCCGAACGACACCTTCATCTTTACACCGTGGGTCGAGGGACTCCTGCCGCAGGCCCCGCCGGTGCGCGAGCGGCTGGAGGACATCGACACCCTCAACCGCCTCGCCGGGGAGGGCGCCCTCGACGTGGCCAAGGTCTCCTTCAACGCCTTCGGGCACCTGCGCGACCGCTACTGCCTGCTCCACGCCGGCGGCGCCCTCGGGCGCGGCTGCGGCCCCCTGGTCGTCGCCCGCCCGGACCGCCTCACCGGGCCCGCCGGGGCCGCCGGGGCCGCCGGGCCGGCGGCCCTCACCGGGGCCCGCATCGCCATCCCCGGGGAGCTGACCACCGCCGCCCTGCTGCTGCGCCTCTACGCCCCGGAGGCCCGCGACCTGGTGGTCATGCCCTTCAACCGGATCATGACCGCCACCCGGGACGGCGCCGTCGACGCCGGCCTGATCATCCACGAGAGCCGCTTCACCTACCCCCGCTACGGCCTGCGCCAGGTCGTCGACCTGGGCGAGTGGTGGGAGGGGGAGACGGGCCACGCCATCCCCCTGGGCGGCATCGTCGCCCGCCGCGACCTCGGCGCCGACCTGATCCAGCGGATCGACGACGCCCTCGCCGCCAGCGTCGGCTACGCCCACGCCCACCCGGACGCCGTCTGGCCCACCGTGCGGCGCCACGCCCAGGAGATGGAGGACGCGGTCATGCGCCAGCACATCGACCTCTACGTCAACCGGTTCACCTCGGACTACGGCCCGGAGGGCGAGGCGGCCATCGCCTACCTGCTGGCCACCGCCGAGCGCCTCGGCGTCGTCCCCCCCAGCGCCCGGCCCCTGTTCCTCAG
>DATLLM010000285.1:0-2240 GCA_035537855.1 Chloroflexota bacterium
GTCCGGGGGGGCTGGGGACGCCGGGCGGTCCGGACGCCCCGCCCGGCGGTGCGGGCGCGGTGCGCCCCTCAGCGCCGGCGGCGTTGATGGTCACCGGGCGGGGGTCGATGACCGGGATGCCCAGGACGAACGCTTCGAGCGGGTTCGCCCGGGAGAGGGGCGTCTCCGGGTTCGCCGCGAGGGTATCGGGGAGCCAGCGCTCGCGATCGAGCAGCTCGTCGGTGAGCGCCCAGCGCTCGGCGAGCCAGGAGAACAGGGGGTAGCCCGATTCGGGCGCACCGCCCTCCGGCTGCTCGGGCTGCTCGGGCGCCGCGTGCGCTTCGCGTTGCGCTTCGTCCGGCTGCGCTTCGCCGCGCTCCTCGCTCACTGGAACTGCAGCCCTTCGTGGGCCAGCTCGAGCGACTCGATGGAGATCTCCGTGCTGTTCGCCTTGAACGAGGGGCCGGACCACTTCACGGGGTAGGCGTTGAGGAACGTCCAGCTCACCAGGGTGCTCTTGGTGGCGCGATCGATCAGGTGCACCGTCACGTTCTGCCGCTTCACCTTGTTCTGGGTGACGATGCTGGCGCACCAGGTGAAGAACTCGTTGCGCCGCACGAGGCCCCGCTTGAGGACCAGGTTGCCGTACTCCACACGCGTCGGCAGGCGGTGGACGAAGAGGTTGTTGCCCCCTTCGCGCACCTCATCGAATTTCACCTGCATCTCCAGGCCGCTGCATTCCGTGAAGTCGGCGACGTCGGGGAGGGCGCTGACGTCGAGGCGAAAGTGGTAGCTCGCCGCCGGATCATTGCGGGCGCCGGTGGTGTTCCCTGCCATGGTCGTCGCTCGTCCCGTTTCGTGTGCTGAACGTCCGCGCTGCGAGAGGTGCCGGGGGGCGCCGATCGCTCAGCGCCGGCCGTGGTCAGAAAGCGTTGGCCGAGCGCGACGATTCCTCGCGCACGGCGTCGACCAGGCGCTGATAGACCAGCTCGGCCAGGCGCTCCGGGTCGGGTGTGGCCCGGCGGGCGCCCCCCTGGGGGGACGCCTGCAGGATCGAAAGCTCGGTGCTCAGGGCGGCGGCCTCCCCGTCGCCGGCGCCGGTGGGGGCGCGCTGGACGGAGGGGCCCGGCGCGGGCGAGGCGGTGGCCGTTGGGGCGCTGAAGGGCGGAGCGGTCATCGGCGCGGCGGTCGGTGAGGCGGGCCGGGCCCGGGGGCGCTGGGCGAGGACGGGCGGGCGGAGCGTCAGCGCCGGGCCGCGCGCGGCGGCGGGGTCGACTTCCTGGGCGACGTGGGTCAGCTCGTGTCCCAGGAGGGCGGCGCCGGCGGGGGTCTGGGGGTCGAGCGCCGCCTCGGCGCCGGCGACGTGGCCGCCGGCGGTGACGGCGGCGGCGCCGAGGGCGCCGGTCAGGCGGGCGGCGAAGGCGCCCTGGTGCAGGGCGGCGCCCCCGACGTCGAAGCCCAGGCGGCGGGCGTAGCGTTCCCGCGCCGCCGGCGGGAGGGAGGTCCCGGTCCCCAGGCGGCGCTGCACCTCTTCCGCCAGCCGGAGCCAGCGGCGGGTCACTTCATCGGCCCAGCCGGCTGCACTCACCACTCGACTCCCTGCGTCCCGCTCTGCCGGTGCGCGCTACGCTGCGCGCCGCGCGCTGTGTCGGCTGTCCGGCCGCCCGCGGCGCCACCGGCTCAGCCCCGCAGCAGGTTCTCCGCTTCCTCGCGGAGCCGCTGGTTCACCCCGCTGATCTCCTCCACCCACCGTCTCCGGTCGGGGTGCTCCAGGTTCAGGATGTCCAGCAGGGGCCAGTGGAAGTAGTAGGCGATGAAGGCTACCTCCTCGTGGAGCTGGTCGAGGGGGTAGCCCGTGATCCCCCCTGGGGGGTCACCTCCACTTCGAACTCCGTCTGGCACTGCGGACAGACCGCTTTGACCCGGCTCGTCCCCGTCTCGTTGATCCGCCGGTAGAAGTCCTGAAGGTAGGCCAGGTCGGCGGAGAAGAGGCGCTCGATGGTGCTGACGCCGATGGCGGGGAGGCTGCCCAGGCTGGTGATGACGCGCGAGAGGAGCAGGATGACCAGGTACGCCTGGTTGGTGGTGACCCGCGGATCGCGCAGGGGGAGGATCTCGTCCGAGGCCGTAGCCAGACGCATCGTCCCGGTGCGGTGGACCTTGCCGGCGTCGTCGATGAAGCCCCGGGGCAGGGTGAACTCGAACTCGGTCTGGAAGGCGGTCATGTACGCCTATCTGTCGTGGTGCCGGCGGGGGCGCGG
>DATLLM010000286.1:0-8517 GCA_035537855.1 Chloroflexota bacterium
GCTGCCCGGCACCACCGGGTAGCGGCCGGGCCCGCGGGGCAGGCCGCTGCTCACCTCCTGCTGCAGCGGGGCCACGGCCGGCGAATCCACCACCGCCGGATCGGACGCGCTGGCGTTGCACGCGGCGAGCGAGGCCGCCAGAAGCAGCGCCGTGGCCAGCCGCACCGCCGGCGAGGCGTGCCGGCGCAGGTAACGGCTCACCCCCTGCGCCAGCTCCCAGAGCTCCTGCCGCACCCGCCGCACGTCCTCCGGCCGGGGCGTCCCCTCCGCACCGCTCATGGCCCAAGCATACCCTGCTTCGGCCCGGGGACTCCCTGGGGACTCCCTGGAGACTCCCGGATCGCCCGGTGCGCCCGGTGCGCCCGGTGCGCCCGGTGCGCCCGGTGCGCGCGGCGGGAACGAAGCCGCTCAGCCGAACAGGCGGCTGATGGAGGTCTCCTCGTAGATGCTGCGGATGGCCTCGGCGAAGAGCGGCGCGACGGAGACGGTGCGCACCTGGGGCGCCACCGGTACGGGGACGGTGTCCGTCACCAGCACCTCCGTCAGGGGGCTGTCCTCGATCTTGCGCAGGGCGTCGTCCGTGAGCAGGGCGTGCGTCACCATCGCCCGCACCGAGCGGGCGCCGCGGCCCATGACCACCTCCGCCATGTTGCACAGCGTGCCGCCGGTGAAGATGATGTCGTCCACGATCACCGCGTCCCGCCCGTCGACGTCCCCCAGCAGGGCGGTCACCTCCGAGCGCTCGTCGTGCGTCGGGCGCACCTTGTCCCCGATGGCCACCCCGGCGTCGACCGCCTCCAGGCGGCGCATGAAGTCCCGGGCGAGCTTGCCCCGGCCGGCGTCCGGGGCGACGATCACCGGCCGGGAGAGGGCCCCCACCCGCACCATCCGCTCCAGCTCGGCGGCGAGCACCGGCAGACCGTAGAGGTTGTCCACCGGGACGTGGAAGAAGCCCTGCAGCTGCCCGGCGTGGAGGTCGACGGTGAGCACCCGCCCCGTCCCGGCGACCTCGAGGGCGTCCGCCACCACCCGCGCCCGGATGGAGACCCGGGGCTCGTCCTTCTTGTCCCCCTTGCCGTAGGGGAAGTAGGGCAGCACGGCGGTGATGCTGCGCGCGCTCGCCCGGCGGGCGGCGTCCACCAGGAAGAGCAGCTCCATCAGGTGGTCGTTGGGGTTGGCCTGGCCGGACTGGACGATGAAGACGTCCCGACCGCGGACGTTCTCCTCCAGGCGCACCTCGATCGCCCCGTCCGAGAAAGTGCGCAGGCGCACCCGCCCGACCGGATGGGCGAGCTGGCGGCAGACGGCGCCGACGAACTCCGGGTGGGAGCGGCCGCCGAAGACGACCAGCCGGTCGCGCCCTTTCGCACTCTCGCCGGCGCTGATCATGGGTCGACCCCGAGTATAGCCAGCCGTTCGGTCAGCCTGGGGAAGAGGGGCCGCGGGCGGGGCACGACCGTCCCGGCGGGGAGGCGCCCCCAGCGCAGGGCCTCCGGCCAGTCCGCGGCGGGCGAGAGGCCGAGCTGGGTCAGGACGGCCTCCCCGGTGCGGGGCAGGAGCGGGCGCAGGGCCTCCCCCGCCAGGCGCAGGGACTCGGCCAGGGTGGCCAGGACGCGGTCGAGGGCGGCGCCGGCGGCCGGGTCGCCCTCGCGCTCGCGCCGGGCGAGGGCCCAGGGGGCCGTCTCCTCGACGTAGCGGTTGGCCCGCCCCACCAGGTCCCAGATCGCGACCAGGGCCTCACGCGGATCGTAGGCGCCGAGGGCGGCGTGCAGGCGGCCCACGGCGTCCGCGGCGACGGCGGCCACCGCCGGCGCGCCGCCCCCCGGGCCGGGCTCGGGGCCCCCCGGGGCCGGACGGTCCCCGTCCGGCCCCGGGAGGCGCCCTGCGCGGTAGCGGTGCAGCAGGCTGACCGTCCGCTGCAGGAGGTTGCCCAGGTCGTTGGCCAGGTCGGCGGTGTAGCGCCGCTCCAGGCGCTCGGCGGTGAAGTCGGCGTCCTCCGTCGGGGGGACGTCCCGCAGGAGCCAGTAGCGCACGGGGTCGACCCCGTAGCGCTCAACCAGCGCCACCGGGTCGACTCCGTTGCCGAGGGACTTGCTGAACTTCTGCCCGCCGCCGGTCAGGTACCCGTGGACGAAGAGGGTGTCCGGCAGGGGCTCGCCCGCGGCCAGCAGCATCGCCGGCCAGTAGACGGCGTGGAAGCGCAGGATGCCCTTGCCGATGGCGTGCACCCGCGGCCCGGCGCCGGCCCAGAAGCGCCGGTAGGGCGCGTCCCCGCCGGGGGCCGCGGCGCCGTACCCGAGGGCGGTGATGTAGTTGGCCAGGGCGTCGAACCAGACGTACATCACCTGCTCGGGGTCGCCGGGCACGGCGATCCCCCACCCCCGGGCGCGCGCCCGGCTGCGGGAGATGCTGAAGTCCTGGAGGCCGCCGGCCACGAAGGCGCGGACCTCGTTGGCGCGGGACTCGGGGATGATGCGCAGGCGGCCCTCGTCCAGGACCCGGGTGAGCGCTTCGCCGTAGCGGGAGAGGCGGAAGAAGTGGTTCTGCTCCTCGACGACCTCCGGCGCCGTGCCGTGGTCCGGACAGCGCCCGTCCGCCAGCTCGTCCGGGGTGTAGAACTGCTCGCAGTCGACGCAGTACAGCCCCCGGTAGTGGCGGCGGTAGATGTCCCCCTTGCGGTCGAGGACCCGCCACAACCGGTTCACCCCTTCCCGGTGGCGGGGGTCGGCCGAGGTGCGGATGAAGTCGTCGGGCGAGACGTCCAGCGCGCCCAGCAGGTCGCGGAACACCCGGGCGTAGCCGTCCACCAGGTCGCGCACGGGGACGCCGGCGCGCTCGGCGGCGCGGACGTTCTTCAGGCTGTTGTCGTCGGTGCCGCTGAGCAGGCGGGTGTCCGCGCCCCGCAGGCGGTGGTAGCGGGCGAAGACGTCCGCCTGGACGAACTCGAGGCCGTGCCCCAGGTGCGGCGCGGCGTTGACGTAGGGGATGGAGGTGGTGATGTAGAACGATGCGCTCATCGCTGCGCTCCTCTTTCCGGCGCGTGCGGTGCGGCTTCCCGTGGCCGGCGGCGGCGGGGAAAAGAAAAACGCCCCGAGAGTCTCGGGGCGTTTCGTCTGCCGGGGGCGGTCCGGCCGTGGCTTCCGGACGCGGCGGGGTTACCCCCCGGTCGTCCCGACCGGCAGACGAGGTGGGCGCATCATCCCGCGGTCCGTCCGCGCGGAGATGCGGTGCGTGCGCTGCGCCACGGTTCCCATCGCTGCCTGCTCCTCCCGATCGTAGCACAGTCCGGCTCCCGGACGGGCCCGCCGCTGCGCCCGGCGGGGGGCCGGATTCCGGCCCCCCGCCGGGCATGGGTAGAACTGCCGATCCCCGGGGGCCGGGAGGCGGATGGGTCGATCTGCCGATGGCGTACCAGGAGGGGGAAGCTACATTCGGGCTATGAACGGACACGCGCTGGGGACGACGACGCGACCCTTCGCCTACGCCACGGCCACCGCCCCGGGCGCGAGCGACGAGACCGACGCCGCGGCCGAGGGGCTGCTCCTCTTCCGCAATGCCCTCGAGGGCGGCGATCCGGCGGCCTGGGAGGCCATCGTCTCCCGCTACCGCGGTCTCGTGCTGGACTGGGTGCGTCGCGCCCGGCGGGGGCCGATCCCCCACGAGCTGGAGGACGACTGGGTGACCCGCACCTTCGAGCGCTTCTGGATGGCCGTTGGCCCGGAGGGGAGCCGCTTCCGCGACCTCGCGGCGGCCCTCCAGTACCTCAAGCTGTGCGTGCGCAGCGTGGTGCTGGACGACGTCCGGGCCAGCCAGCAGGCGGCGATCGAGCCCCTGGACGACCTCGACGAGCGCCGCGTGATCGGCACCCCCGGGGCGGCCCGCACGGCGCCGGACGTGGAGAGCGTGGTCTTCGACCGCATGGCCTCCCGCGAGCTGTGGCAGGCCGTGCTGGACTCCCTCCCGGACGCGGACGAGCGGCTGATCGCCTACCTGTCGTTCGTGCAGGGGATGAAGCCGGCCGAGATCGCCGCGCAGCGCAGCGACCGCTTCGCCGGCGCCGCCGACGTCTACCGGATCAAGCGCAACGCCATCGACCGCCTGCGGCGCAGCCCCCTGATCCTGGCCCGGCTCGGGCAGGACGCCGGCGCCCCGGACCGGCAGCCGGTCCGCCTGCTGGCCCTCGCCGCCTGAACCTTCCCGTTCCCTTTCCCGCTCCCTCTCCCCTTCCCCACGGCCCGTGCCCCCGGGCCAGGACGCGGCGCCGGCATCGGCGAAGTTGCCGATGCCGGCGCCGCGTTCCGCTCCCGGCCCGCTCGCCGGCCGGCGCCGGAATCGGAATCTCTACCGATGGCAGCACCCCGGGACGTCCCTATGCTGGACCCGGGACGAATGGTGACCGGGATCGAGGTGCAGACGATGAGCGGGAGCCGGCGGCGGAGCGCGGGCCGCGCGGCCGCGGCGCCCGGCTCACCCGGCGCGCGACCAGCCCGGGGCGGCGCCGACGGCCGCCGGCGGCTCAACCACCCGGTGGGTGACCGGCGTAGAGAGCACGACGGAGGTGATCGTCGTGCCGTGGGCGCTCAGCCGATCGAGGAACGACTCGAGGTGACCGATCGAGGCCACCACCACCTTGATGATGTAGGAATCGGCGCCGGTGACCCGCAGGCACTCGTGGATCTCGGGGAACTCCGGGGCGACGCGCGCGAAGCGGGCGCAGCCCCCTTCGGCCATCTGCAAGCGGATCACCGCCGTCACCGCGTGGCCCAGCTTCTGGACGTTCAGGTCCACCCGGTAGCCGGTGATGACGCCCGCCTCCTCCAGGCGGTGCACCCGCTCGGCGACCGCGGGCGAGGTCAGGCCCACCCGCCGGCCCAGCTCGCTGTAGCTCAGGCGGGCGTTGCGCTGCAGCTCGTAGAGCAGCTTCCAGTCGATGTCGTCGACTTTCGATTCCAAGCTCCTACCCCTTTCCCGACCGCAGGATCGAATGCAGACGACGGCGAACGGTTTCGATCAAGTGTTCAATTCGGGCGGATGTCTTTATACCATGGCCTCAGCGGGCGCGGCGCGGCCGCGCCGCCGGCGGGCCGGCGAGTCGAGAGAGGGGAACGGTGCAGTGGAGGTGGCGATCGTGCTCGTGGCGCTGATCATCCTGGAAGTCCTGGCCTTCCGGTTCGGCGCGGACAGCCGGGACGGATTCGGGCGGCGCGGCGCCCACGAGGGGCGGGGCCGCGTCCGCCTCTGGTGGGCCGATCCGGAGCAGAAGCGGCGGCCGGCGGAGGCCCCGGCCGCGTGGTGAGCGCCGCCGGCCGGGGCGCACCCTGTGGCGCTCCCCCGGCGGCCCCCCGCCGGGGCGGTTGAGCCAGGAGGCGAGACGGAGATGTGGAACTTCTACGCGATCGAGCAGGAGGTGCAGCGGCGCCACGCGGACGACGTGCGCCAGGCGGAGCGGGCGCGCCTCCTGCAGCTGGCCCGGCAGGCCCGGGACGCCGGGCGCGGGCCCGGTCCCTACCGGCGCCTGGTCTACTGGTTCGGCGGCCGCCTCGTCTCCTGGGGCAGCCGCCTGCAATCGCACGTGGAGCGGCCGGAGCTGGAGCGCGTCCTGGCCACCGCCGGCTGACGCCCGGCCAGTCCGCCCCCGGCGGTCCCGCGTCCCAACGGTCGGGAGGGCCTAAAATGCGGCCGGCGCGCACGCGCCACCGCACCCGGACCCGATCTCGCTCCGAAGGTGGGCCATGCCGACGTACCCCGACTCCGACACCGACCTGCGGGTGGACGCCACCGCCCTGCTCGCGCTGGTCACCGCCGTCTTCCGCAGCTGCGACCAGCGCCCGGAGGACGCCGCGCTGGTGGCCGATTCGCTCGTCACCGCCGACCGGCGGGGGGTGCACTCCCACGGCGTGCTGCGCGTCCCGGAGTACGTGCGCAAGCTGACCACGGACGGCGTCGATCCCCGCGGCCGCCCGGCGGTGGTGCGGGAGCGGGGCGCCTGCCTGGTGGTGGACGGCGGGAACAGCATGGGGCAGATCGGGGCCGCGTTCGCCATGGGCCTGGCCGTCTCCCGCGCGCGGGAGACGGGGATCGCCGCCGTCGCCGTGCGGGGGAGCAACCACTGCGGGGCGATGGCCTACTACGCCATGCAGGCCCTCCCCGCGGACATGATCGGCCTGGCCACGACCAACGCCCTGCCCACCATGGCCCCCTGGGGCGGGGCGGAGCGCCTGCTGGGGATCAACCCGCTGGCGGTGGCCGTGCCCGCCGCCGCGGAGCGGCCCATCGTCTACGACGCCGCCTTCAGCGCCACCGCCCACGGCAAGGTGCGCGTCTACCGCCAGAAGGGGCTCCCCCTGCCGCCGGGCTGGGCTCTGGACGCCGAGGGCCGCCCCACCACCGATCCGGCGGCCGCCCTCGACGGCCTGCTGCAGCCCATCGGGGGCTTCAAAGGCACCGCCCTGGCGATGCTGATGGGCGTCCTCTCCTCGATGCTCTCCGGCGCCGCCTACGGCACGGAGCTGGGAACCATGGAGGCGGGGCCCCGGCCGGGGCAGGACGGGCACTTCTTCGCCGCCATCGACGTCGCCGCGTTCGAGGACGCCGGCCGCTTCAAGGCCCGGGTCGACGCGGCGGTGCGCCAGCTTCGCGGCGCCCGGCGGGCCCCGGGCGTCGAGCGCATCTACGCCCCGGGCGAGCCGGAGTTCGAGCTGGAGGCGCGCTACGCCCGGGAGGGCATCCCCCTCAGCCGGGAGACGGTCGCCGATCTGGCGGCGACCGCCCGCGCCCGCGGCGTCGACGCCACGGGACTCCCCCCGGCCGCCTGAGAGCGCCCGGCGCTACAGGCCGAGGGTCTTCAGCCCCGCCCGGGCGCCGCCGAGCAGGAAGCCGGCGTCGCTCCCGGCGGTCAGGTACTGGAAGCCCTGCCCGGCGCGGCGCCGGGCGTCCTCGGGGGTGTTGCAGGCCAGCCCCGGCACCGTACCGGTGTTGCGGCAGGCCGTCACGATGCGCTCGAGGGCGGCGTTGTGGCGCGGGTCGTCGGCCATCTCCCGGGGGTGGATGCCCATGGAGAGGGCCAGGTCGGCCGGGCCGGCCCAGCAGCCGTCGATGCCCGGGGTGGCCATGATCGCTTCGGCGTTGTCCACCGCCGTCGCGCTCTCCAGCTGCACGGCGACGAAGAGCTGGTCGTCGATCCAGTCGCCGTAGTCGTCGCCGTAGATGCGGGCCCGACCGACCCCCCAGGAGCGGATCCCGTTCGGCGGCAGGCGGCAGGCGTCGGCGACCGCCTTGGCCTGCTCGGGCGTGTCCACCATGGGCACCACGATCCCCAGCAGCCCCTGGTCGAGCAGCTTGCCGATCAGGAAGTAGTCGTTCTTCGCCACCCGGGCCATGGGCACCGCGCTGCCGCCGGCCATGCCCATCAGGGCGGCGATGGCCCCGTCGTGTCCCCAGGAGCCGTGCTGCGTCTCCAGCAGGAGGAAGTCGATCCCCGAGCGCGCCAGGAGCTCGGCCACGAGGGGCGAGCCGAGACCGAGCGAGTACCCGTAGGCCGGCTGCCCCGCCAGGAGCTTCTGCTTCGCCGTGTTGACCTGCATCCGTCCCCCTGCCTGCGTTGTGGCGCCCCCGCGGCGGCCGGGGCGCCCGGGGGCTAAGGATAGCGCGCCGCCGAACCTTGCTCGTAACGCTATAAAGGAGTATGAGCCTGACGCTTGATGGTCTGCTGGGCGAGGCGGAGACGCTGCGCACCGGCCAGGTGGTGGGAGCGGACGCGGCGGCCGCCCCGTTCGAGCACGCGGCGCCCGGCGGGCGCGGCGCGCCGGAGGCGGCGGACGACGACGCCGAGATGGACGCCTACTCGCGCGCCGTCAGCGGGGCGGTGACGCGGGTCGGGCCGTCCGTGGTCAACCTCTCCGTGCTCGGGGAGGTGCGCACGCAGCGGGGGCCCTTCGAGGTGCGCGGCGCCGGCTCCGGCTTCGTGATCACCCCGGACGGGTACATCCTGACCAACAACCACGTGGTGGAGCAGGCCCGGCAGCTGGAGGCCAGCCTGCCGGACGGGCGCACCTTCGCCGCCGAGGTGGTGGGGACGGACCCCCTGACCGACCTGGCGGTGGTGCGCGTGCAGGGCAACTTCGGCGGGCAGTTCCCGGCCGTCGAGCTGGGCGACTCGGAGCGCCTGCGGGTGGGGCAGCTGGCCATCGCCATCGGCAACCCCCACGGGCTGGCCACGACGGTCACCGCCGGCGTGATCAGCGCCCTGGGGCGCACCCTGCCGGCGCCCAACGGGAAGCGCCTGATCGAGAACGTGATCCAGACCGACGCCCCGCTCAACCCGGGCAACTCGGGCGGCCCGCTGGTGGACTCCCGCGGGCGGGTGATCGGCGTCAACACCGCCATCGCCCCGGGCGCCCAGGGAATCTGCTTCGCCATCCCGATCAACACCGGGCGGTGGGTCGCCGGGCTGCTCATCCGCGAAGGGCGGGTGCGCCGCGCCTACCTCGGGGTGGCCACCCAGCCGCGCCCCATCCC
>DATLLM010000287.1:0-2034 GCA_035537855.1 Chloroflexota bacterium
CCCGCCTCCAGGATGGGCAGGTGGCGGAAGCGCCCCCGCCGGAGCACGGTCTGGGCCCGCCGGAGCGGCATCTGCGGCGTCCCGCTCACGGGGCGCCGGGTCATGATCTCGTGCGCCTGCATCGCCGCCCAGTCTCGCACGCCCGCCGGCGGCGGCCATCAGGGGAAACCCCGATGTCCGGCCGCCGGCCGGCCGGTAGCGTGGACGTCGAGGCGCCGGCCGCCTGGCGGCCGGCCCGACGGCGGCGCGCAGCCCCGGCGCTGACCGCGCCGGCTGAGCGGCCGGTGCGGTCGGTGCGGCCGGCGGCGAAGTCCCTCGCCGCCGGCCCCGGGATTCGGAGGGGAGCGCTACCGTGTCCGCAGCCGAGATGGAGTCCCACCCCACCTCCGAATCGCCGGAGCGGTTGGAGGCCAGCGTCAGGGTTATCCCCGATGCGCGGCGGGCCGGTCGGTTCGAGGATAGCGGCGGAGGTGCACCGCCGTGACCACGATCGACGACTTCTTCACCGGCAAGCGCTACGCGCTGGTCGAGCTCGACCCGGCGGCGAGTGGCTTCGGCCGGGCCGTCTACGACCGGCTGCTCGCGGCCGGCCGCGAGCCGGTGCTGGTGCTCGCCGCGCCGGCCGCGGGCGTCCGTCAGGTGGCCCCCGCCGTCTACGCCTCGGTGGCCGACGTGCCAGGCTCCCTCGACGGCGTCGTCCTGAACATCGAAGGCGATCCCGAGCGGGTGCTGGGCGAGGTGCGGGCGGCGGCCGCGAAGCAGGTGCCGCGCGTCTGGATCGAGAACCGCTGCGCGAGCGGTGGGGCGGCGGCGTTCGCCCTGGCGCACGGCATGGAGGTGGTGGACGGGGCGTGCTGCCTGCTGGCGCTCGACCACCACCACCTCCACTGGCTCCACCGCAAGGCGCTCGACGCCCTCGGCAAGACGCCCCGCGTCCAGCGCGCAGCCGCAGCCGCGTAGTCGCGCCGCCGGGCGGGCCCGGGCCGTCCCGGGCCCGCCCGGGCGGTGGGGTAGCGGACGGAGAGGAGGCGGAGATGGCGGTACGGATCGGGCTGCCGGCGCCGGACGTCGTCGCCGAGGCGTACATCCGGGGGCAAGCGCAGCCCCGGCGGGTGTCGCCGACGGCGTACCGCGGCCGGTGGCTGGTGCTCTTCTTCTACCCCAGGGACTTCAGCCGCATCTGTCCCACGGAGCTGCAGGCGTTCGCCCGGCTGCGCCCGCGGTTCCTCGCCGCGGGGGCGGACGTGGTGGGCGTGAGCACAGACAGCTACCAGGCCCACAAGGCCTGGCTGGAGTCCGACCTCCGCCTGGCGGAGGTGACCTTCCCCCTCGTCGCCGACAGCACCCACCAGATGAGCGAGGCCTACGGCGTGCTGCAACCGGACGGGTCGGCCCTGCGGGGCACCTTCATCGTCGACCCGGGCGGCCTCGTCCGCGGGATCGCCCTCAACAGCCCGGAGGTCGGGCGCAACGTGCAGGAGACCCTGCGCCTCGTCGAGGCGTTCCGCACCGGCGAGCCGTGCCCCGAGGAGTGGACGCCCGGCGGGGCGCTGGCCGTCTCGCCCGACGCCGCTCCGGCGGGAGATCGGGGTTTTCCCTGACGTGCGCTCGGGCGGAGACGGCGAGACTGAACGCAGGAGAAACGAGGACATGGCTACCACGATCGCGAGCACCCGACCGACGGAGATTCAGGACCCGCCGCTGGCGCGCTTCCTGTTCGCCGACACCCGGTCGGCCCTGCTCTGGCTCGCCCTGCGCGTCTTCCTCGGCTACCAGTGGGTCACCGCCGGGTGGCACAAGGTGGAGGACCCGGCCTGGATGGTGACCGGCGACGGCCTCAAGGCCTTCCTGACCCGCGCCGCCGCCATCCCGGAGGCGCCGGCCCGGGCGGCGATCACCTTCGACTGGTACCGCAGCTTCCTGCAGTACCTGATCGACGCCCAGGCCTACACCTGGTTCGCCAAGGTGGTGGCGGTCGGCGAGGTGCTGATCGGGGTGGCCCTCATCCTGGGCCTGTTCACCGGGATCGCCGCG
>DATLLM010000288.1:0-3263 GCA_035537855.1 Chloroflexota bacterium
GGAGTATACGTCGCCCGGACCGGCCGGCGGCGCGCGCCGCCCCGGAGCCGGGGCGCGGCCGGCGGGTCAGTCCGCCGGCGCCGCTCCCGCCGCCGGCGGCCCCGATTCGGCCCCGGACCGCCGGCGGCGCATACGGGCGGCGATCTCCCGCTCGTAGCCCTCATCGCCCGGCTCGTAGAAGGGCCCATCGACGCCCTCCGGCAGGTGGCGCTGGGGGGCGTACGCGCCCTCGAAGTCGTGGGCGTACTGGTAGCCCTGGCCGTAGCCCAGGGTGCGGGCGCCGCCGAACGAGGCGTTGCGCAGGTGGAGGGGCACCTCCGTGTTCGCCCCGGCCTCGATCGCCGCCTGGGCCTGCCAGAGGGCCTTCGCGGCGCGGTTGCTCTTGGGGGCGGCGGCGAGGTACGTGGCCGCCTGGGCCAGGTTGAGCCCGGCCTCGGGCAGCCCGATCCGCTCCACCGCCTCGGCCGCCGCCGTGGCCACGACCAGCCCCTGGGGGTCGGCGTTGCCCACGTCCTCGGAGGCCAGGATGACCATCCGGCGGGCGATGAAGCGCGGGTCCTCGCCGGCGGCGAGCATCTTGGCCAGGTAGAAGACGGCGGCGTCCGGGTCCGAGCCGCGCAGGCTCTTGATGAAGGCCGAGACGGTCTGGAAGTGGTCGTCGCCCGACTTGTCGTAGCGCACCTGGCGGCGTTGGGTGGCCTCGGCGACGGCCTCCGGGGTGACCGCGCCGCCCTCCGGCGGCAGCGCCAGGGCGGCCGCCTCCAGGGCGTTGAGGGCCATCCGCGCGTCGCCCCCGCTCAGGCGCACGATGGCCTCGAGGGCGTCCGGCTGGAGGACGATCCCCCGCCCCCCGAGGCCGCGCTCGGGATCCTCGAGGGCCCGCCCGACCAGGGTCCGCACGTCCGCGTCCGAGAGGGGCTCCAGGTGGAAGATGCGCAGGCGGGAGCGCAGGGGGGCGACGACATCGAAGTAGGGGTTCTCGGTGGTGGCTCCGACCAGGATCACCGTCCCGTCCTCGACGTACGGCAGGAGGGCATCCTGCTGCGACTTGGACCAGCGGTGCACCTCGTCCACCAGCAGAACCGTGCGCTGCCCCATCTGGCGACGCTGCCGCGCCTCGTCGATCACCCGGCGCAGGTCGGCGACGCCGTCGGTGACGGCGCTCAGGGACGCGAAGTGGGCGCGGGTGCGCCGGGCGATCAGCCAGGCCAGGGTGGTCTTGCCCGTCCCCGGCGGCCCCCACAGGATCATCGAGCCCAGCCGGTCCTGCTCGATCGCCCGGCGCAGGGGCTTGCCGGCGCCCATCAGGTGGGCCTGGCCGGCGTACTCCTCCAGGGTGCCGGGGCGGAGGCGCACGGCGAGGGGGCTGTCCGCATCGCCCGGCCGCCCGGCGGGGCCAGCGGGGCCGGCGGGCGCGTCGTCCGGGAGCAGGGAGGCCTGGAGCGGCGCGCCCGCCGGCCGGCGGCCGCCGTGGTGCTTCGTCGCAGTCACTTCGTCGTATAGTAGCCGCAGGAGTCGGGCCAGTCGTGCTGGAGTGCGCCGGGTGCCACGCCCGAGTTTCCCCGGATGCCGACCGCTGCCCGCGCTGCGGCTCGACGCACCTGCTGGCGCCGCCCTCCCTGCTGCAGCGCCGCCCGGTGATCGTTGGCCTCTACGCCCTGGTCATCGCGCTGGCCGTCCTCTGGCTGGGCGCCGCGTTTGGCGTGCAGTTTCTGGCCTTCGGCGACCGCGCCCTGGCCGGCTTCGGCTACAGCCCGGCGCAGATCGGGGCGGAGGAGCGCCACCTCCAGCTGCGGGACCGGCTGCGCGACGCCGAGCTGACCGTTCCCGCCTTCCCCGGCGCCGCCCGGCTCAAAGAGCGCTCCGGTCGCACCTACATCGAGACGGCGCCGGTGCTGGAGAGCTGCTGGGCGGCGCCCGAGCCGCTCGCCGCCGTGCTCGCCTTCTACCGCGGCGCGCTGGCCCCGGACGCCGCGGGAGCGGGCGCGGGCGCGGGCGCGAGAACAGGAGCGAGCGGGTGGCGCATCCGCAGAGACGTCCCGGGGAGTCCCCAGCTGGGCGCCGAATCCGGGCAGGTGCGGCTGCTGATCCGCGGCCCGGGGCCGGGACTGGCGACGGACGTGGAGTGTCCCCCGGAGACCGTCTACGTGCTGTCCCTCGTCGCCTTCAATCCTGGCCGGTAGCAAATGGAGAGCGACCATTCTGGCCACGTGGAGTGGGAGAGGTGCCAGCCGAAGAATACGACTCTGCGCGGGCAGGTCCGGTGCAGGCGTCCATCCCGCCGCGCACGGCATCGCGCTCGCCTCCCGTGGCGCCCAGGGCCACCGCGCTTCCGGCCGGCGAACGCTGTGGGCGTATCGGAAAGACACAGCCCGCGAGTCGCTGGCGTTGAGACCGACGCCGTGCGCGGCGCGGCGGCTGCCCGCTGCGGACCTGCCCGCGCAGAGTCGGGCTCCTCGGCTGGCACCTCTCCATCTCCAGGCGGCCGCCCCCGCGCATGATCGGGCTCCTCGGCTGGCACCTCTCCACCACCTGGCAGCCGCGCCCGCGCAGAGTCGGGCTCCTTGGCTGGCACGTCTCCACCTACTGGCTACTGGCGGCCGCGCCGAACTCAGTCTCGACCGAACAGCCAGGAGGTGATCTGGCCGGCGCGGCGCCGGGTCTGGAGCGAATCGCGCAGGCGCTGCCACGGCCCGCGGGCCTGTTTGGCGTCCGCTTCGGACACCGGGGCCGGGCTGTAGCGGGCCTTGACGAAGGCCTCGGTGAGCGAGTCCAGCTCCGCCTTCCGCTCCGGAAGGCGTTCGCCCAGGTCGCGCCCGTACTCGTACGGCGTCTGCCCCTTGCCCCGGCCCCAGCCGATCCCCTCGGCGCGCTGCGCCAGGGAGACGTAGAAGTACTGGATCAGCTCGCGCGGGCTGAGCGCGCCGAGGCGTAGCCAGCGGCGTCCGCCGGCCCCGCCGGCCCCGCCGGCGGCGCGGCGCCGGCGGAGTCGCTCCTGGATGGCGTGCGGGGCGAGGGCCAGCAGGCGGGGGGCGCCGAAGGAGAAGAAGCGCCACAGGGCGGTGGACAGGTCGAGCAGCGCCTCGCGCAGCAGCTGCCACAGGGTGCGGGCGACGTAACGCACGTCGTGCCAGATGGCGCGGCGCTTCCGCCAGGTGTTGTAGGCCACGTAGAGCACGAGCAGGGTGGGGACGACGTAGAGCAGGATCGCCCACAGCACGCTGGCCAGGGGCGACTGCCCGGGGGGCGCCGCGGGGTCGACG
>DATLLM010000289.1:0-8281 GCA_035537855.1 Chloroflexota bacterium
ATCCTGGACATGCTCGCCCAGGGGACGATCACCGCCGACCAGGCCGCCCGCCTGCTGGACGCCCTCGGCAACTGAAGCCCCGTCCGCAACGCGGGCTCTCCGCCGCGCCCGGCCGGCCGTTCTACCGGCGAGGTCAGGTGATCGGAGCGTCCGGCACGCCCCCGCCGCCGCCGGCGCTCCCGCGCCGGGCGCTCCTGGCCCGCGGCGCCCGGCTGAGCCTGAGCGCCCTGGCCGCCCCGGTGGTCGGCTCGGTCAGCGCCTGCGCCCGCGACGCGCCGCCGCGCCAACCGCTGGTCGTCCTGGCCGAGGGCGGGCCGGACCGGGAGGCCCGCATCGCCCTCTGGAACGGCGCGGCCGGGGCGGCCCAGGGCGCGCCCCTCGAGCTGCACCACGTCCCCTACGGCGCCGGCTCGGAGGACACCCGCGCGGCGATCGCCGCCGGGTCCCTGCGCGCCGACCTGATCTGGGCCGACCTGCACGACCTGCCCCCGCTCGACCGCGCCGGACAGCTGCGCCCGCTCGCCGCGCTGGTGCGCGGCGGCCGCTTCAACCTCAAGCGCTTCATGCCCGCGGCGATCGGCCCGGGCTACGGCGCGGACGCCCGGCTCGTCGCCCTGCCGGACGAGGTCGACGCCCGCCAGCTCTACTACAACCTCGACCACTTCGAGGCCGCCGGGGTCGACCCCCGCTCGGTGGGCTTCGACTTCGAGCGCCCGGCCGTCACCTGGGAGGCGCTGCGCCTCGTCGACCTCGACCTCCTGGCCGCCCCCGGCCCGGCCGACCGCACGCCCTTCGTCCCCGGCCACGAGGGCGGGCCCCTCGAATTGTGGGGCTGGCAGAACGGCGCCGCCTGGCTCGACCCCGAGGGGCGCCGCACCGAGTTCACCCGCCCGGAGGCCGTCGCCACCCTGTCCTGGCTCGTCGCCCACACCCGCGAGCTGGGCAGCGGCGAGCGCGCCGCCGGCACGGACTTCCCTCCCGTCGCCCGCTACGGAGACGCCAGGGACGAGCCCCTCAGCCACCCGTTCCTGCGCACCGCCGTCAGCGTCTGCTTCGAGAGCACCCGGCTGGTCTCCACCGTCGCCGGCTGGCACCCGGACTTCCCCCTCGGTTACGTCGAGCCGCCGCGGCGCTGGCTCGGGCGCCCGCTGGTCTCGCTCAGCCGGGCCTGGGGCTACGCCCTGCACCGCGACGCCCCGGACGGCGCCTGGGAGGCGCTGCAGTTCCTGGTCAGCCCGGCGGCGATCCTGGCCGGAGCGGCCGCCGCCGCGGCCCGCGCGCCCCTCGCCACCGCGCCCGATCCGTCGCTGCCGCCGCCCCTGCGCCCCCTGCCCGCGCCGGGGATGCCCCTCTGGTATCCCCCGTACGCCGGGCAGCTGACCGTCGACCGGGAGGTGGCCGAGCGCTTCGGCACCGGCAGCAAGCTGCTGGACGAGGCGCGCAACCACGGCCTCGAGCAGCTGCGCCACGCCCGCTACCGGCCGCCCTCGCCGGCGCCGCACGCCGTCTGGCCCCAGCTGACCGAGGCCCTGCGCCAGGCGCTCAGGGGCGCGCCGCCGGCTGAGGCCCTCGCCGCCGCCGGGAAGGAGGCGCAGAATCGCCTCGACGCGGCCTGGAAGAGCGCCGCATCCCGGTGAGCCGCTATCGTTACACCTATGGAGCAGCCCCTACCAGCGGGCAAGCCGCCGCCGAGAGTGCCCAAAATCCCCAAGATGACGGTGCGGCGCCTTTCGGACTACTACCGTATCCTGCGCACCCTCGAATCGCAGGGCGATAGCGAGCCCCTCTCCTCCGAGAAGATGTCCCGCCTCACCGGGTTCACCGCCGCCCAGGTGCGGCGCGACCTGGCCTACTTCGGCTCCTTCGGCAAGCGCGGCGTCGGCTACGACATCGCCGAGCTCCAGCAGTACCTGCGCGGCATCCTGGGCATCGACCACCCCTGGGCCATCGCCCTGGTGGGGGTCGGCAACCTGGGCACCGCCCTGCTCAGCTACCCCGGCTTCCGCTCTCAGGGGTTCCACATCGCCGCCGCCTTCGACAGCGACGCCACCAAGCACGGCCGGCGCATCGGCAACGTGGTCGTCCGCCCCCTTGAGGAGCTGGCCGACGCCGTGCGCGACGACCACCTGACGATGTCCATCGTCGCCGTGCCGGCCGGCGAGGCCCAGGCCGTCGTCGATTCGGTCGTCGGCGCCGGGATCAAGGGCATCCTCTCCTTCGCCCCGGTCAAGCTCCAGGTGCCCCACGGCGTCTACCTGGAGAAGGTCGATCTCTCGATCGAGATCGAGTACCTCTCCTACCTGATCACCAGCTCGGAGTAGCGCCGCCGGGAGCGCGCGCCGGGTACGCTCAGCCCGCCCAGCGGGAGTAGTCGATCAGGGGCGAGCGGGCGTCCGGATCGAACCCGGGCACGGGCCGCTCCATGCGCAGCAGCTCGTAGACCGGGCGGAAGCGCCGCGCCCGCAGCAGGGCGGCGGCCTCCGCGTGGCGCAGGTTGGCGTCCACGGTCACGCTGGGGAGCCCGGCTCCCCTGGCCCGGGCGTCGCAGGCCCCCAGCAGGCGGTCGAGCACGGCCACCGCCCCGCGGCCGGGCGCCACCCCCATCAGCCGCACGTCGAGGGCCGCCACCGGTCCGCCGCCCGGCCGGCGCAGGTAGCAGAGGACGAAGCCGGCCGGCGCGCCGGCGGCGTCGCGGGCGACGGCCACGTCCGCCCAGCCACTGGCCACCGGGGCCTCCACCTCGACGCGGTAGTCCACCCACGGCTCGCCCGGGCTCGCCGCCCCCTGGGCCGCCGTCACCGACCCGACCGCCGCCAGGCAGCGCTCGAGCGCCGCCCCGGGGGCGGGCCCGGACCACTCCACGTCCCCCCCGTCCCCGTCCTCGCCGGGGCCGCCGACCGGGCGGGAGAACTTGAGCGTCGAGCGCACCGGGCGGAAGCCGAACTTGCCGTACAGGTGGCGCACCAGCGCCGAGTGGGGCCACGTCTCCAGGCCGAGGCGCCGGCAGCCCCGCGCCGCCAGGTAGTCGATGGCCCGGCCGGTCAGGGCCTGCCCCATCCCCCGCCCCTGCCACTCCGGGGCGACGGCGAGCGAGCCGAACCAGCCGACCTGCCCCCAGGCGAAGCAGAAGACGGCCCCGGCGGGGGCGCCGTCCGGCGCCGTGGCGACGAAGCAGCCGGCGGGGTCCCGCCGCAGGTAGAGCGCCATGAACTCCGGGGAGCGCACTTCGTAGCCGGTCGCCGACTCCGGCCCGTACAGCTCCATCAGGATCTGCAGGTACGAGCGATAGACCACCCAGCGCAGGGGCTCGACGTCGGCGGCCCGCATCGGGCGCACGGGCACGGGCGAGAGCTGAGCCGCTGCCATACGCCCGGAAGTGTCGCGCCGGAGCGGGTCCGGCGCAAGCCCGGCCCGCGCCCCCCGCACGGCCCGCCGCCGGGCGCCGGCCGTTAGGGGGAGTGGGGTATGATTCCGGGGCGGCCTCTCGAAGGCCACCGCCAGCGGCTCGGGCCGCGGACGGCCCCGCCCCCCGCCGCCGACTCCGCCGACCTCCGGACCCTCCATGCCCGCTGACGCCATCAGCAGTGTCTCCATCGGCCCCTGGACGGGTCAGCTCCGCCCCGTGGATTTCGTCATCCTGGGCGGCATCCTGCTCTACGGCATCGGCGGCATCCGGCGGGGCTTCGTCGCCGGCACGCTCAGCGTCGTCGGCCTCTTCCTGACCGTCGCCGTGGCCCTGGCCGCCACGGGGCCGCTGGCCGCCTTCATCCGCACCACCTTCCCCAACCTGCCCCTCCCGGAGACGCTGCTGCGGGTGCTGGCCTTCGTCGTCGCCCTGGCCATCGCCCAGGTGCTCTTCTCCATCGTCTCCCGGGTCATCCTGGGCGCGGCCGAGCCCCTGCGCCGCGCCGCCGGCCCGCTCGGAATGGCAGAGCGGGCGCTCGGCTTCCTCCCCGGCATCGCCATGGGGATCATCCTGGCGGCCCTGATCATCACCCCCTTGCGCCTGTTCCCCATGTTCCGCGGGGTGAGCACCGCCCTCGACGATTCGGTCGTCGCCCGGGAGATCACCGGCCTGGTCGGGGACTGGAGCCCGCAGTTCGAGAACCTGCTGCGCAACGTCGCCGGCAACGGGGTCGACCTGCCCTCCCGAATCATCCAGCCGGGCGAGAACGTCCAGGTGCCGCGGGCCACGGACGTGCAGGTGGACGTCGAGTCGGAGACGAAGATGCTGGAGCTGCTCAACGCCGAGCGGGTCAAAGCCGGCCTGCTCCCGCTGGTCGCGGACGAGCGCCTGCGAGACGTCGCCCGCCAGCACAGCCAGGAGATGTTCCGCCTGGGCTACTTCGCCCACATCTCCCCGACCGACGGCTCGCCCGCCGACCGCTTGAAGCGCTCCGGCATCGCCTTCGCCACCGCCGGCGAGAACCTGGCCTACGCCCCCACCGTCGAGGTCGCCCACTCCGGGCTGATGGCGTCGCCCGGGCACCGGCGCAACATCCTCACCCCCGAGTTCACCCGGGTGGGGATCGGCGTCGTCCGGGGGGGCCTCTACGGGCGGATGTTCACCCAGAACTTCGCCGGCTGATCCCGGCCCCACCGGGGTGGCCCGGGAGGGCCGCCCGTCCGCTACCCTCTTGTCATTCCTCTAGTCGCGTAGTCGCGCTTTCGCTGCGCCCGCCGTGCAGCCGCCGCCAGCGGTGCGCCGGCACGCGGGCCACACCCGGGACCTGGGAGTAGGTTGAGAGGGCATGCCTGTACTCGCGGAACGGATGCAACGCCTGGGGACGGAAGGGGCCTTCGAAGTGCTGGCCCGGGCCCGCGCCCTCGAAGCCGAAGGACGGCGCGTCGTCCACCTGGAGATCGGCGAGCCGGACTTCGACACGGCGCCCCACATCGTCGCCGCCGCCGGCGCGGCGCTCGCCGCCGGACAGACCCACTACGGCCCCTCCGCCGGGCTGCCCGAGGTGCGGCGGGCGATCGCCCGCTACGTCGCCCGCACCCGCGGGATCGACGTCGACCCGGACGCGGTGGTGGTCACCCCCGGGGCGAAGCCGATCCTGTTCTTCACCATCCTGGCCACCGTGAACGCGGGGGACGAGGTGCTGCTGCCCGACCCCGGCTTCCCGATCTACGAGTCGGTCGTCCGCTACCTGGGCGCCACGCCGGTGCCGGTGCCCCTCTACCAGGAGCGGAACTTCCGCTTCGACCCGGACGAGCTGCGCCGGCGGGTGACCGACCGCACCCGCCTGATCATCATCAACTCCCCCCACAACCCGACCGGAGGCGTGCTCACCCCCTCCGACCTGCAGGCCGTGGCCGAGATCGCCGTCGAGCGCGACCTGTGGGTCCTCTCGGACGAGATCTACTCCCGCCTGCTCTACGCGGGCGAGCACCACAGCGTCGCCACCCTCCCCGGGATGGCCGAGCGCACGGTGATCCTGGACGGCTTCTCCAAGACCTACGCCATGACCGGCTGGCGCCTGGGCTACGGGGTCGCCCCGCCGGCGCTGGCCCCCGCCCTGACGCGCCTGCAGGTCAACGTCACCTCCTGCACGGCGGGCTTCGTGCAGCTCGCCGGCGTCGCCGCGCTCGAGGGCCCGCAGGACGGGGTGGAGGCGATGCTGGCCGAGTTCGGGCGCCGCCGCGAGCTGGTCGTTGGGGCCCTGAACGACGTGCCCGGGGTGCGCTGCCTCGATCCGGGGGGCGCCTTCTACGTCTTCCCCCGGATCGAGGTGCCCGGACTGAGCGCCCGCGAGGTCGCCGACTCCCTGCTCGCGGAGGAGGGCGTGGCCGTGCTCGCCGGCACCGCTTTCGGCGCCCAGGGCGAGGGCTTCCTGCGCCTCTCCTTCGCCAACTCGCAGGCTGAGCTGCGCGAGGGCGTGGCCCGGATCAGGCGCGGCCTCGAGCGACTGCGTCGCTGAAGGCCCGGGCCCGGCGCTCCAGCTCGGCGAAGTCCCGCCGGTCGACGACCGCCTTGTCCACCAGGTCGCTGCCGGCGCCGAGGGCGACCGCGCCGGAGCGGATGTAGTCCGCGGCGTTCTCCGTCGTCACGCCGCCGGTGGGCACCAGCGGGATGTGCGGCAGCGGCCCCCGCAGGTCGCGCAGATAGCGCGGCCCGACGGACGAGACGGGGAAGACCTTCACCAGATCGGCCCCCAGCTGCCAGGCGGTGACCACCTCGCTGGGGGTGAAGGCCCCGGGGACGACGGGGACGCTGCGCTGGTTGCACAGGGCGATCACCTGGGCGTCCGTGTTCGGCGCCACCACGAAGCGCGCCCCGGCGGCCAGGGCCCGGTTGACCCCGTTGGGCGAGAGGACGGTGCCGGCGCCGATCACCATCCGGTCGCCGAAGTGGGCCACCAGATCGCGGATCATGGTGGTCGCCCCGGCGGTGTTGAGCGTCACCTCGACCACCTCGACGCCGCCGCGCAGCAGGGCGTCGGCCGCCTCGATGGCCAGGCTGGCCTCGGTGTGGCGCATGATGGCCACCACCCCGGCGGCCTTCATGCGCTCCAGCAGGGCGTCCTTGGTCGGGGCCGGCGCCGCCCCGGGCTCGACAGTCGTTGACATCTCGTCTTGCTCCCCGGCTCTGGCCGGCGTCGCGCCCCGCCGCCGGCAGCGGCGGGGCGCGTCTCGATCCATCGCGGCGCGCCGGCGGCGCCTCTACCGCTTCAGTTGTAGCAACGCGCGGCGCCGGGCGGCTATCCCCCCGGGGGGCGCCCCGTCACCCGCGCAGGAGCGTCATCCCCGCGTCGATCACCACCTCGGTGCCGCTGACGTAGCGGCTCTCGTCCGAGACGAGGAAGGTGACCAGGTCGGCCACCTCGTCGGCCGTGCCCGAGCGCCCGTAGAGGGGCGGGAAGCGCTCCGGCATCTTCATCTCCCAGCGCACCTTGTCCAGATTGCGCTGGTAGGTGCGCTCCTGGATGTTGGTGCGGATGGCGCCGGGGATGATGGTGTTCACCCGGATGTCCCAGCGGGCCAGCTCCTGCGCCGCCATGCGCCCGAACGCCGCCTGCCCGGCCTTAGAGGACGAGTACGCGGCGTACCCGGCGGCGGAGAAGAGGCGGTTCCCGTTGACCGAAGCGGTGATCACCACCGCCCCGCCGCCGGAAGCGCGCAGGTGGGGGATGGCGTGCTTGACCGTGAGGAACGTCCCGGTCAGGTTCGTGTCCACGGTGGCCCGCCACTCCTCGAGGGTCATCTCCTCGATGGGGCACTGCATGCCGTTGATCCCGGCGTTGGCGAAGACGGCGTGCAGCCCGCCGAAGCGCTGCGCCGTCTCGTTCACCGCGGCGGCGACGGCCGCCTCGTCGCGCACGTCGGCGGTCAGGGGGATGGCCGTCCCCCCCGCCGCCGCGATCTCCGCCGCCACGGCCGCCGCCGGATCGGCGCGCAGATCGACGACGGCGACGGACGCCCCCTCGCGGGCGAATCGCCGGCAGGTGGCGGCGCCGATCCCCGACCCACCTCCGGTCACCAGGGCAACGCGGTTTGCCAGTCTCACCCGCCGATGATAGCATTCAGACTAGACAGCGCTGTTCGCATAGCCATGCAACGGGTAACCCGCGAATAGCGCGCCGATCCGCACGAAAGGAGGGGAGGTGGCCCGACTCGACGAGCTCCGCCTGATGACCCGCGTCGCCCGCCTCTACCACGAGAGCGGGCTCCGCCAGCCGGAGATCGCCCGGCGCCTCTCCCTCTCCCAGTCCACCATCTCCCGCCTCTTGCAGCGCGCCGAGCGGGAGGGGATCGTGCGCGTCACCGTCACCGTCCCCTCCGGCGTCTTCCCCGAGGTGGAGGACGCCCTGCAGCGCCGCTACGGGCTGGACGAGGCGGTCGTCGTCGACTCCTTCACCGACGACGAGGACTCGGTGCTGCGCGACCTCGGCGCCGCCGCCGCCTTCTACGTCGAGACGACGGTGCGGGCCCAGGACGTGCTGGGGATCGACTCCTACGCCAGCCTGCGCTGGATGGTAGACGCCATGCGCCCCCGCGCCACCGCCGGCGGCGCCAGCGTCGTGCAGCTCTCCGGCGGCGTCGGCGACCCGGCGAGCGAGGGGCACCACGCCCACCTCACCCGCCGCCTCGCCGCCCTCATGCACGGCGAGGCCTACTCCCTCCCCGCTCCCGGGCTCGCCCCCTCCGTCAACGCCCGCCGCGTCTTCGTCGCCGACCCCTTCGTGCGCCAGGCGATGTCCCTCTTCGACTCGGTCAGCCTCGCCCTGCTGGGGATCGGGTCGATCGCCCTCCCGCCCCCGGAGCGCCTCGCCGCCGG
>DATLLM010000290.1:0-21360 GCA_035537855.1 Chloroflexota bacterium
GGACGTAGGCCAGCAGGCCGAAGGCGAGGCTCGTGGCGCCGAGCAGCGAGACGGCGCCGCCGGCGACGAGGACGGCGCCGAGGACCTGGGCCGGGAAGGCCCCCCGCCGGCTGGCGATCCGGCCGAGGATCAGGCCCCAGAAGACGGCGGCGGCCGCGGTCGCCGCCCCGAGCAGTCCGATATCGCCGAGGGAGTAGCCGTAGGTCAGCACGAGCCAGTTCGCGGCCAGCGGCTGGGCGAGGTTGGCGCAGCCGACCAGGGCCAGCTGGGCGGCGAGCAGGATCATCAGGCGGCGCTCGGAGAGCAGCGCGCGGTAGGCGTGCAACGTTCCGCGCTGGGCCGCCGGTCCGGGTCGCGCCGCCGGACGAACGGCGGGCCGCCCGGCGGGCGGCGATTCCAGGTCGTCGAGGGCGGCGACGACGAGCGCGGAGAGGATGTAGGCCAGGCCGACGCCGGCGAAGAGCCAGGGCATCGGGGCCACCTCCGCCAGGTGCCCTCCGAGGGGCGAGGAGAGCACGGCCGCGCCGGAGACGGCGGCGGTCATCATGGCGTAGAGCCGGGGCAGGTCGCGGCCCCGCGCCGCCGTGGCGATGTAGCCCAGGTAGGCGGGGGAGCAGAGGGCGACGAGGGCGAGCAAGACGATCCCGGGGAGGAGCTGCTCCCACGTGGTGGCCAGGGCGAAGACCAGGGCCGAGGCCGGCCCCATCGACCACCCCAGGAGCATCGTCCGCTTCCGCCCCAGGCGCCCGGCGAGCGCGGCCGCCGGGATGTAGACGACGACCGAGACGGCGGTGGTGATGGAGAGGGCCAGGCCGATCTGGGCCGGCGCCGCGCCCAGGCGGGCCAGGTGCACCGGCCAGATGGCGGCGTACAGCCCGGAGCCGAGGCCCCAGAAGAAGTTGGAGAGGAGCAGCAAGGCGTTGTTGCGGTCGACGCCGAGCCGGCGCTCCGGCCACCCTGCTCTCACGGTCCCCCAACCGGGGATGAGCGTACCAGGCGGGGGACTTGCCGCCACCGGGGGGGTCTCTGCCATCCTGAGCTCGCGCGCTCTCGGCGCCGGGCGCCGGATGGGCGCCGGGTGGGCGCACGTGCGGTCGCGGTTTCGCGGCGACGAGGAGGGATACGGTGACGGCGTACGCGGCGGCGGTGGCGGCCCTGGGAACGAGCGACGGCTGGCCGGCGGCGTATGCGCGGCTCGACGCCGCGCTCGCCGCCGGCGACGGCGCGGCCAGGGAGGCGGTGCTGGCCGGACTGGAGGGCGAGTCACCCGGGGTGCGCAAGTGGTGCGCCGCCGTGCTCGACCACCACGCCGACGCCCGGGCCGTCGCCGGGCTGGTGCGGCTGCTGGACGACCCGGTGGCGGCCGTGCGCCGCCACGCCCTGCACAGCCTGGGCTGTCAGCCCTGCAAGCCGGAGCCCCTGGGCGTGGACGTGGTACCGCTGCTCCTCGCGCGCGCCCGGAGCGACGCCAGCGTCAGCGTGCGGCGGGCGGCGACCCACCTGCTCGGCTGCCAGCCGGCGGACGCCCGCGCCGGCGCGGCCCTGCGCGCCCTGGCCGCGGACGACCCCGACGCCCGGGTGCGCCGCACCGCCCGCTGGGGGGCGGCGCGGCACGCGGCGGCGGAACCCGCCGGATAGGCGCGCCGTTCAGATTGGGGCCAGAGGCGAGACGGCCGTCCGGTGACCGGAGTCCGGTGACCGGACGCCGCGAGAGGACCGAGGAGAGGGCCGAGATGAGGCAACGCTTCGGCGACGGGCGGGACTGGTTCTTCGAGCGGCGCTACGGGATGTTCGTCCACTGGGGCCTGTACGCCATCCCGGCCTGGCACGAGCAGGTGCAGTGGCGGCGGGGGGTGCCGCGGGCGGAGTACGAGCGCCTGATCGAGCGCTTCAACCCGGTGCGCTTCGACCCCGAGGCCTGGCTCGACCTGCTCCAGGCGTCCGGGATGGAGTACCTCTGCTTTACCACCAAGCACCACGACGGCTTCTGCCTGTGGGACACCGCGGAGACCGGCTTCAACGTGATGCGCTCGCCGTACGGGCGGGACGTCGTCGGCATGCTGGCGGACGCCTGCCACCGCCGGGGGGTGCCGCTCTGCCTGTACTACTCGATCGCCGACTGGCACCACCCCAGCTACCCCAACGAAGGGCGGCACCACGAGCTCCCCGCTCCGCTGCCCGGCGACCGCCCGGACTGGGCGGCCTACCTCGACTTCCTCAAAGCGCAGCTGCGCGAGCTGTGCAGCAACTACGGCACGATTCACGGCATCTGGTGGGACATGAACGTGCCGCGGCACGTCGAGCCGGAAGTGAACGCCGCCATCCGGCGTCTGCAACCGCAGGCGGTGATCAACAACCGGGGCTTCGACGAGGGGGACTTCGCGACCCCGGAGCGCCTCGTGCCGGAAGGGCGGCGCTTCGCCCGCCCGACCGAGGCCTGCCAGTCCGTCGGGCGGGAATCCTGGGGCTTCCGGGAGGACGAGGACTACTACGCCGCGAAGCACCTGATGCAGAGCATCGGGAAGATCATGGCCATGGGCGGGAACTACCTGCTCAACGTCGGGCCGGCCGCGGACGGCACGATCCCGGCGGTCCAGGAGGCGCTGCTGCGCCGGGTCGGGGACTGGATGGGTCGCGTGCGCGCGGCGCTCTACGCCGCTCCGGCGTCGGCGCTGACCGGGAACGAGGACGTGCTGCTGACGCGCGACGGCGACGACCTCTACGTGCACCTCTACCGCGACCCGGAGTGCAGCGCGGTGGCGCTCGAACCGCTCTCCCTGCCGGCGAGCGCCGCCGTGCTGCTCAACGACGGCGCGGCCGTCGAGACCCGGGTGGAGCTGACCCCGCGTAGCTGGCAGACGCAGTGGGGGGCCGGCCTGCGCGAGGCGCGCGGCGACGTCCCGGCCAGCGCGCTGCGCCTGCGCGGCCTGCCCGTCGACCGGATCACGGACGAGCCGCTGGTGGTGAAGCTGCGCGTGCCGGGGTTACCGGAGACCCCAGGGAGCGAGGCACCCGGGGGCCACGCTTGATGCGCCCGGCGGCCCCGACGCTGCTGAACGCGCTGGCCCTGCTTCCGGCCCTGCTCTGGCCGGGCGTTGCCCGGGCGCAGACGGGCGGCCCGGAGACTCTCCCGGCGCCGGCGCCGGTGGGGCGGAGCGTGTGGCGGGAGCGCCTGCCCTGGCCGGACGCCTGCGAGGAGGCCTTCCAGCGCGTGGCCGCGACCGGCGGCGGTGGCGCAGCCGAGGGCGTTGAGCTGGTGCCCCTGGGCAGGGGGCGGACGCTCTTGCGGATCGACTGCGACCGCTTCGCCTACCAGAGCTCGCAGGTGTTCGGTGTGTGGGACGAGGCCGCCGGCTCGGGCCGGCTGCTGGACTTCGGCGAGACGGTGGCGAGCGCCCACAACACCGCCGCGCCCGAAGAGGGCAGCGAGGCCCGCCCCGAGGTCGTCGGCCTGGCCACCGTCGACGCCGCCGCCGGCGAGCTGACCGTCTTGACCCGCTTCCGCGGGGCCGGCGACTGCGGCGCCCTGGCCACCTACGCCCTGCTGGACGGGGCGCTGGCGCTGCAACGCCTGCGCCTCCAGGAGGCGTGCGACGGGGCGAGCGCCGATCCGGACCGCTGGCCGGAGGTCGATTTGGCGACGGTCGCTCCCGCCGCCCCGTAGTCGCGCCGCCCGACCCCTCCGGCCGCGCCGTCAGGCGGCGAGGCCGGGCGTCAGCGCGCGCAGGCGGTCCAGCTCCTCCGTCGTGAGGGCGATGTCCGCCGCCGCGGCGTTGCTGCGCGCCTGGTCGACGTTCTTGGCGCCCGGAATGGCGCAGGTCACCGCCGGATTGGCCAGCACCCACTCCAGCGCCGCCTGCACGAGCGACCGGCCGGGCCGGTCGAGGAAGCGGATCTGCTCGACGTAGGCCAGCCGCTCCAGGAATTGCTCGTGGGCCGGGCCCTCGTTCCAGCCGATGCGGACGGCGTCGTCGAAGCGCGACTCGGGGGTGAACTTGCCGGCCAGGACACCCTGCGCGATCGGCCCCCGGATGAGCGTTCCGACGTCGTTCTCGGCGCACCAGGGGAGCAGGTCCCGTCCGGCGCCGGGATTGACCAGGCTGTAGTTCAGCTGCACGGCGGCGCACTTGCCGTCTCGATTGAACGCCCGGGCGACGTCGACGGAGTTCGTCGAGATGCCGTAGGCGCGCACCTTGCCCCGCTCGACCAGGCGATCGAACGCCTCGAGGAAGATCGAAGGGTCTCTCAGATCGCCGATGTGGCACTGGTAGAGGTCGATGTGGTCCATCTTCATCCGCCCCAGGCTGGCGTCGCAGCAGAGGTAGACGTGGTGGGGCGTGTCGTAGGCCAGGGGGGAGTGCTGGCGCCGCCCGAAGTTGCCCACTTTGGTCGCGACGTAGACGTCGTCGCGGCGCCCCCTGAGCGCCTTGCCGACCAGCTCCTCGCTCGTGGACGGGCCGTAGGCGTCCGCCGTGTCGAAGAGATTGATCCCGGCGTCGATCGCCGCCTGCATCGTGCGCAGGGCCTCGTCCTCGGCCACCGGCCCCCACTGGCCGCCGATTCCCCAGCAGCCGAGGGAGATCGCGGAGACGTTCCAGCCGGTCTTGCCCAAGCGGCGGTATTGCATGGTCCCTCCTGTCAGCGGACGCATTCTATACCTACCCCAAGGGCTACCCCGCGCGACTCGCTCTCCTCCCGACCCCGAGCGGCCCCGCCGGGGGCCGCCGCTCCGCCTACCCCAAGGGCTACCCCGCGCGACCCGCTCTCTTCCCGGCCTCGAGCGGCCCCGCCGGGGGCCGCCGCTCCGCCTACCCCGAGGGCTCCCCCGCGCGACCCGCTCTCCTCCCGACCCCGAGCGGCCCGGCCGCGGGCGGCGCTCCACCTACCCCGAGGGCTCCCCCCCGCGACCCGCTCTAGCCGGCGGGAAACGTCCCCCGGAGCCCGAGGGCGATCCAGATGGCGCAGAGCAGCACGCCGGCGACCACGACGGCGGCCTCGGCGCCGCTGCCGGTGGTGATTCCGAGGCCGAAGGGGAGGCGCAGGCGCTTACGCCAGAGGGGCCAGAGGAGGGGCACGCCGCGTTCGGTCAGCGCGTCGGCGAGGATGTGGGCGGCCCAGCCGAAGGCGACGAGGGCGCCGAGCCCGGTGACGCCGAGGCGCTCGCCGAGCAGCTCGGCGACGACCCCGGCGACGGCGGCGGCGAGGGCGCTGTGCAGGGGGCCGCGGTGCTTGAGGACGCGGGAGACGGTGCCCGCCGCGAAGCGCCCGGGGGCGCCGCCGGCGCGACCGACGGTGCCCCGGGCGTGGTCGATGTCCGGGGCGAGCGCTGCGACGGCGACGACCCCCACGCTGAGCGCGATCAGGACGAGGGGGTCGGACGCCGACTCTCCCGGAGGTAGCCCGAGCACGGGGAGCGCGGCCGGCGCGGGCAGCGCTCCGAGCGGATGGCTCAGCAGCGCGAGGTACGGCGCGACGGCGAGGACGACGTGGCTGCGGGCGAGCACGGTGGCCTGAGGGTAGCCGCTGTCCCGCCGGCCCGCCGGCCTGCCGGCCTGCCGGCCCGCCGTTCCCCGGAGGAGCGGCGCGACGCTACGGCGCGACCAGGGCCGCGTGGGCGAGGTTGCTCAGCCGGTCAAGCCGGCGGGAGTGGAAGGGCTCGTCCGAGCGGCAGTTGCTGACGTAGGAGAACGAGAGCCCGGATTCGGGGTCGGCCCAGGAGTAGGAGCTGCCGGCGCCGCCGTGGCCGAAGGTGGCCGGCGGGGCGATGGTGCCCATCCCCCGGGTCTGGCCGGGCGATGGGTTGACGGCGGTCGGGGGGACGCGCCCGCGAATCACCGGCCCCAGGCCCCGGTTCATCGTGGCCCCCGACGTGCTGTCCACGCGGTCGGCGGTGTGGTTGCGGGTCGCGTGCGCGATCACCCGGGGGCTGAGCGCGCGGACGCCGTTCAGGGTGCCCCCGGCGGCGAGCATCTGGTAGAAGGCGGCGAGGGCGGCGGCCGTACCGTATCCGCCGCCGCCGGGCACGCCGGCGGCGCGGAAATCGGCGCCGCTCGAGCTCGCGTCCGCCACCGGCAGCCCGTCCTGGAGCGTGTGCATGTCCGCGCAGCGGCCCTGCGCTTCGGCCGGCACGCCGACGTAGAGATCGTGCAGGCCGAGAGGATCGAGCAGATCCTGGCGGATGACCTGGCGGTAGTCGCGACCGGTGAGGGCCTCGATCAGCACGGCGCAGACCCAGTGGGCGGCGGCGCCGTGGTACTGCACCCGGGTGCCCGGGCGCCACTCCAGGGCGAAGTCGCAGACCGCGCGGCGCAGCCGGGCGTGGTCGCTCCACACCTCGGGGCCGGGCCGGGCGTTGGGGAAGCCGGCCTGGTGGGTGAGCAGCTGGTGCACGGTGATCTCGCCCTTGCCCCGGGCGGCGAACTCCGGCAGATGATCGGAGACCAGGTCGGCGAAGCTGAGCGCCCCGGCGTCCACCAGCTGCCAGACGGCGGCCGAGGTGATCATCTTGGTCTGCGAGTAGAGCAGCCAGAGGGTGCCGTCCCCGGCGGCCACGTCCGGCGAGACGTGGGCCCGGCCGAATGTGCGGCCGGCCGCGAGGCGCCCGTGCCGGGCGATGGCGACCTGCGCTCCCGGGTAGCGACCGTCGGCGATGTGGCGCTCGATCAGGGCGAAGAGCTGCTCCAGGCGGTCCGGATCGAGCCCCAACTCGGCGGGCGCCGCCGCCGGGAGAACGGCCGCCGCCGGGGCGCGGGCTCCGGTCTCGGCCAGTGCGATCTGAGTCATCTTCGCTCCTCCTGCGCCGGCCACTATACGCCCTCGGCGCTCACCCCGCGGCGAGCGCATCCAGGGCGCGCCGCAGGAAGTCGCGCTCGGCGGCGTTCTCGCTGCGGGCGATCGCCGCGCGGTAGGCGGCCGCCGATTCGGGCCGGCGCCCCAGGCGACGCAGCAGGTCGGCGCGGACGGCGTGGTAGAGGTAGTAGGCGTCAAGTTTGAGGGCGTCGACGGCGGCGAGGGCCGCCGCCGGGCCCCGCACCTCGGCGAGGGCGACGGCGCGGTTCAGGGCGACCACCGGGCCGGGGGCCACCGCCGCCAGCTGGTCGTAGAGGCGCAGGATCTGCCCCCAATCGGTCGCGGCCGCGCTCGGGGCGTCGCTGTGCACGGCGTTGATCGCCGCCTGGATCTGGTAGGGGCCGGGGCGGTTGTGGCGCAGGCAGCGCCGGACGAGGGCCTGGCCCTCGACGACGGCGGCCCGGTCCCAGCGCGAACGGTCCTGGTCGGCGAGCAGCACCAGGTCGCCGCCCGGCGTGGTGCGTGCGGGCCGGCGGGAGGCGACGAGCAGCATCAAGGCGAGCAGCCCCCACACCTCCGGCTCGTCCGGCATGAGCGCGACCAGCAGGCGTCCGAGCCGGATGGCCTCGGCGCAGAGGTCGTCGCGCACCAGGCGCTCGCCCGACGAGGCGGTGTAGCCCTCGTTGAAGATGAGGTAGACGACGCCGAGCACGGCGCGCAGGCGGCCGGGGAGGTCGGCCTCGCCGGGGACGCGGTAGGGGATGCCGGCGTCGCGGATCTTGCCTTTGGCGCGGACGAGGCGCTGGGCCATGGTCGTCTCCGGGACGAGGAAGGCGCGGGCGATCTCGGCGGTGGTCAACCCGCCGAGCAGGCGGAGGGTCAGGGCCACCTGCGCCGCCGGGGCGAGCGCCGGGTGGCAGCAGGTGAAGATCAGGCGCAGCCGGTCGTCGCGCACGGCGCCCTCCGGAACGGGACGGCCGCCGGCCCGCACGGCGTGCAGCAGGGCGGCCTGGGCGTGCCGGTCGGCGCGGGACGCCTCCCGGCGCAGGCGGTTGATCGCCCGGTTGCGGGCGGTGGTGATGATCCAGCCCGCGGGACTCGGGGGCGGCCCGCTCTCGGGCCAGCGTTCGACGGCCGCCGCGAAGGCGTCCTGGACGGCGTCCTCGGCGACGTCGATGTCGCCGAAGACGCGCACGAGGACGGCCACGGCGCGACCGTACTCGGCGCGGAAGATCCGCTCGACGTCGGCCGCGGCGGGGGCGCTCATGGAGCGGTCAGGCGCCGCCGCCCCCGCCGGCGCTCCCGGCCGGCGCGTCGGACTCGCCGAAGAAGGGGCGCACCTCGATCGGCAGGGTGGTCGCGCGCGCGGCCTTGCGACCCCACTCCAGGGCGGCGTCGAGATCCGGGGCCCGGACGACGGTGAACCCGCCGACGTGCTCCTTGCCTTCGGCGAACGGTCCGTCCGTGGTCAGCACCTCGCCGTCGCGCACGCGCACCACCGTCGCCGTGCTCGGCGCGTGCAGGCCGCCGGAGAAGACCCACACCCCGGCGGCCTGCATCTCCGCTTCGAGCGCCGCGACGTCGCGCATGATGGCGGCGAGCTCGTCCGGCGGGGGCGGGTCGCCGTCCGGCTGGTAGACGCAGAGCAGGTACTGTTTCATCGGTCTGGTCGCTCCTTCGATGGTCGTACGGCGGTGGGGCGCCGCGCCGGCGCCCGCCCGGGCGAAGAACGCCTCTCAAGAAGGGGGCTGGCGACAACGTCCCCAGGAAGAGACCTTCTGCTCTCCCCCAACGGTGTTAGTCGTTCTAAGCGGCGCCGGGCGCAGGCGCGGGGCCGGACGGCTGGTAGGTGGCGATGACCACCCCGGTCGAGGTGGTGACGCTGTTCACCAGGCGCAGCCCCGTGGGCGGCGCGCCCTCGTCGAAGAGGCGCCGTCCGGCGCCGAGCACGAGCGGGTGGATCTGGAGCACCAGGTCGTCAACCAGGTGCTGCCGGAGCAGCGAGCGGACGAGGACGCCGCTGCCGAGCACGAGCAGATCGCGGTCCATCTCCCGCTTGAGCCGGGGCACGCTGGCGGCGGCGTCGCCCGGCAGCAGGGTGGAGTTCTGCCAGGGCAGCGGCTCGCGCAGGGTGCTGGAGACGACGTACTTCTGGCTGTTGTTCAGCACCGGGGTGAAAGGGTTGCCGTCGGTGCGGCCGGGCCAGGCGCCGAAGAAGTCCAGGTAGGTGCGGCGCCCGAAGAGCAGCGCCCCGATGCGGTCCGAACCCTCGGACATGCGCTTCCCCACTTCGGGATCGGCGTAGGGGAGGGCCCAGCCGCCGAAAGCGAATCCGTCCCGCGGGTCCTCGTCCGGCCGGCCGGGCGCCTGCATGACGCCGTCGAGCGTAACGCTCAGGTTCACGGTGATCCGGCCCATCGTCAGCTCCTTTCTGGTGGGGCGCAGCGCCTCTGGTGTGGCGCCGCCTGCCGGTGCCGGGCGACGCGACCGCCGCGCGGCGAGGCCGCCCACGCACAACACAATCGGCGGCGGTCGGATTCGACAGCGCAGCCGGAATCGTCAGGGCCGGTCAGGACGGGGGGCCGGCGCGGTGAGGGCGAGCAGACGACCGGCGGGCGGACCGTCCCCGGCCGCGGTCACGTCCCCCGACCACTCGTTGGCGACCAGGAACAGGGTACGACCGTCCGGGCCGCCCAGGGCGCAGGAGAAGCAGCCGCGGTCGAGGTCGACGCTGTCCAGCACGGCGCCGCCCTCGCGGACGCGGACGCAGCGCCGGTTGGGGACGTCCGCGTACCAGATGGCCCCTGCGGCGTCGAGGCAGATGCCGTCCGGCGCGCCGGCGCCCAGGTGGGCCCAGGTGCGGCGCCCGGAGAGCGCGCCACCGGCGCCGATGTCGAAAGCCGTCAGCCGCCCGGCGTAGGACTCGGCGACGATCAAGGTGGCGCCGTCGGGCGTGACGGCCATGCCGTTGGGGAAGGCGGCGCCGTCCGCCACCCGGCGCACCGCGCCGTCCGGCGCGACCTGGGCCACGAATCCGGGGACCGGGTCGCCGGCGGGGAAGTCGAAGCCGATGTTGTTGAGGTAGAGGTTGCCGCTGCCCAGGGGATCGGCGACGATCTCGTTCCAGGGCGTGCCGGCGAGGGGTCGCAGGTCGGCGTGACCGGCGAGCGTGCCGTCCGCCTCGCGGCGCAGGAGCTGTCCCTCCCCGCCGGAGACGAGCAGCAGGCGGCCGTCGGGCAGGAAGTCGATGCAGCAGGGGGCGCTCGGCGCGCGGGCGACGACCTCGCGCCGGCCGCGCAGGTCGACGGCGATGATCTCCCCGGTGCCCCAGTCCGAGAGCCACAGCCGGCCATCGTGCCAGCGGGGGGATTCGCCGAACGTGAGCCCGTCCAGCAGGATGCGCGGATCGTGCGGTGCGGTCATGGCGGCCTCCTTCGCCGAGCGGTCGCGCGCCGGCGCCGCTCGCACCCGGGGTCGATGCCGCGGCCACGGGTTCGACACAATCGCTGCGAATCGAGTGCGGTGCGGCGCCGCGGGCGCCGCGGGCGCCGCGGCGGCGTTGGTGGAGGCAGCGATGAAGTACGTGCTCCTGATCTACAGCAATCCCGAGTCCCGCGGAGTCTGGGCCGGCCTCTCGGAGGCCGAGCGCGGCGCCGGCCTGCGCGCGTACACCGGGCTGACCGGAGACCTGGACGCCTCGGGCGAGCTGCTCGCGGCCGCCGCGCTCGCGCCGGCGTCGCGGGGGCGGCGGGTGACCGCCCGGGCCGGGCGGCCGGTGACCACGGACGGACCGTACGCCGAGGCGAAGGAGTACCTGGCCGGCGTCTTCTTACTGGAGTGCGAGAGCCTGGAGCGGGCGGTGGAGCACGCCGCCCGGATTCCCGAGGCGGCGTACGGCCTGGTGGAGGTGCGTCCGGCGCTCGAGGGGCAGGCCGCCGCCGACCTGGCGACGGCGGCCGCCGACCGGCTCCCGGCGGACCGTCCCGGCTAAGGCTCGCCCGCGGCGGCCGGCGCCGACTCCCCCTGGCCCTGCCGCAGGCGCTCCAGGAGCGACTTGATCCGCCCCTCGTCGTCCTTGAGTCCCTTGCGGAAGTCGAAGTCGTCCGTGTTGGAGATCTCCATCCGCAGGTCACCGAGGCGCCCGACGAGGATCTGCTCCAGGAGCTCCGAATCCGCCGCGTCCAGCTCCAGCTGCATGCGCTCCTCCGTTGCGCCGGCCGCGAGTCGGCCGCCGGGGGGCGGCCGGCCCGGCGCGTACCGGCAGAGCGTACCCTGCCGGGGGACGACGCATCCAGCGGGCGCGGTCAGCGCGCCTGGAGCAGCGGCGCGGCGCGCGTCTTGATCGAGCGGGCGGCGTCGACGGCCGACTTCTGGCCGGCGCGCAGGGCCGCGATCTCCTCGCCGAGGATGTCGTTCAGCTTGTCCTGCTCGACCGTCTGCGGCAGCAGCCGGGTGACCCGCCCCAGCTTGTCGATCGACCTGCCGAAGTAGGGCGGGAGCGTCTTGGCGTACTCCGGCGACGTCGAGGTGGACTTGCGGTAGGGCTGGGACGATCCGGCGAGCGATTTGCGCAGCGTCGCCTCGGGCCCGGCCTGGGCGACGAGCAGACGCCAGGCGGCTTCCGGGGCTCGGGTGGACGCGGCCGCGACGAAGGGGTGGAACTGGGCGACGGAGAACTGCCCCGCCTTACCGGCCGGCAGCAGGGTGGCGTCCCAGCGCAGGCCGCGCTTCGCCGCCTCGATGATCCCGCCGGCGCCCTGGGCGGTGGTGTAGTCGCTGATCATGGCCACCCGCTCGGCGGCGAACAGGTCCCGGCGGTCGGAGAGCTTCGCCGCCGCCAGCTCAGCCGTCTCGGCCGCGCTCGGGGCGACGGCATGGCGGAGGGAGAGGTCCTGGAGCCACTGCAAGGCCTCCGTCGACGCCGGCTGATCGAGGACGATGGCCGTGCCGTCTTTGTTGAAGACGTCCCCGCCCCAGCCGTAGACCCAGCCGAGCCAGATAGGGTAGGCGGCGAAGTGCCCCTCGGCGCCCCAGACGGGGGCCTGCCCGCCGCGGTTGACGGCCCGCCGGGCGATATCCAGGAAGCGGTCGGCCGTCCACTGGCCGGACTCGTTGAGCTGGCCCGGGCTGGGCAGCCCGGCGCGCTCCAGCAGGCCGGCGTTCCAGATCAGCAGCGGCCCGCCGCCGTCGCCCGGGACGCCGTAGAGCACCCCGTTGGAGCGGGCCTGATCGAGCACGCCCGGGTAGACGTCGTCCAGCTGGATCGCCCGGGCGTCGCGCCGGGCGAACTGGTCGAGGTTGAGCACCATCTTGCGGGAGACGTACCCCGGGAAGAGGCCGACCTCCGCCCAGTACGTGTCCGGCTCGGTGCCGCTGGCGTAGAGCTCGAGCACCTTGAGCTTGAAGTCCCCCGGTACGCCCTCGTTCTCCAGCTGGATACCGGGATTGTGCTGCCGGAAGTCGTCGGCGATGCCGCCGTAGACCTCCGTGTGCGGCGACCGCAGGCGGTAGGCCATGCGGATCTTCCCGCTCACCGTCGCCGGCGCCGCCCCCGTTCCGGGCGCGCCGCCGGGCGCGCCACCGCACGCCGCGAGCACGGCCGCCGCCGCCCCCGAGCTACCGGCCACCAGTGCCTGGTGCCGGGTCATCCCCCGCGTCATCTGCCTCACCTCCGCGCCGACTCCGGCCGCCGCCGGGTTCGCCCCGGCAGCACCTCTCCCGCGCCGCCGCAACTGTAACGTCGCGCCGCGCCCGGCGTCACCCCGGTGGGGCCGGCGGCTCAGGCCGGCTTCAGGCGGTAGATGAGGTGCGTCACCCGGTCCCCCTGCACGATCTCCGGGTTCTCGAGCAGCAGGGGTGAGCCGGCGTACTCGCCGAAGTAGCGCACGCCGGCGCCCAGGATCGCCGGCACGAGGTCGACCCGTACCTCGTCGACCAGCCCGGCGGCGAGCGCCTGCCCGCCGACGTTCCCCGGCGTGACGGAGACGTCGCGCTCGCCGGCGAAGGCCTTCGCCTGGGCGACGGCGCTGGCCACGCCGTCCGTGACGAACGTGAACGGAGCGTCCGGGTGCTTCCAGTCCGCCGGCGCCTGGTGGGTGACGACGAACACGGCGTCGCCCACCGCGGGGCGCCCGTCCCAGCCGTCCGTCAGGTCGAACAGGCGGCGCCCGATCACCTCGGCGCCGATCGTCGCCCAGGCCCGGCCCAGATACGCCGCGCTCGCGGCCGAGACGTGGAAGACCCGGTTCGGGTCGCCACCGGCGAACGCGGTGTCCCCGTTCGCGTACCAGTCGAAGAGGGGCCCGACGCGGTCGGCTGGATCGGCGATGAACCCGTCGAGCGACATCGACGCCTGCATGATGACCTTGCCCATGTGCGTTCCTCCCGGCGAGCGGCGGTTGCGCGCCGCCGGCGCCAGCGCGGCCCGCCGGCGGCGTCCAGACGGTGGTCCCAGGACGGAGCCCGCCCGGCGGCAGCACGATACCGTGGCCGGCCGGGCGAACGCTCTCCGGCACCCACCGGCACGTCCGGGGCCGCCGGTGGGTTACCCTCGGAGCCGAACGCGTCCGGCCGGCGCCGCCCGGCAGCCGGTAGCCGGCCGGTGGACGAATCCGGCGCCGCGCGGCGTTGACTTCGAGGTGAAGTTCGATGCGCCCGCCGGGACGAGCCCTGAGAACCGGCCGGCAATGGAGCAGACGGCGGCGCCCGCCGGCCGAGCGGCGACCGCCTGGGTCTGGCTCGGCGCGCTGCTGGTGATCGTCGTCGCAGCCTGGGCCTTCGACGCCTGGATCCTGCCCCTGGCCCTGGCGCCGACGGCGAGCGAGGAGCTGGCCCGCGCCGCCGAGGTGGCCTGGTGGGCGCTCACCCTGCTCACGGTCGCCACGGGAGGGATCGCCGCCGTCCACCTGCTGCCCCGTGCCCTGGCGGTGGCGACGGCGACGGCGGACGAGCGCCCCGCCCGGCGCCTGAGCTAGACCGAGCCGCCGCGACGGCGCGGTCGTCCCCCCGGCGGGCGCAGGGCGCACGGACCGGGGCCTCCCGGGCGTAGCCGCCGGCGAGCAGCGAAGGGCCGAGGTCGCGCCCGTGCGGCAGGGCGACCGTACTCGACGTCCAGGAACCGCTACCCGGCGCGGCGGCGCAGCGAACGGGGCCGCAAGGCGGGGCGGCGCCGGACCGGCCGGCTGGGCAGTCGCGCACCGGGTGTGCTACCCCGGAGGGGCGGAGTGGCGCCCGGGGGGCGGACGAAGCCGAGGGGAGCACGGAGATGGCGAGACGGAAGTCCGAGGGCGAACCGCCGGGGACGCCGGGGACGCCGGGGACGCCGGCGGTGGTGGGCGAGATGATCGAGTACCGCCCGGGGCAGTGGGTACGGGCGCCGGCGGTGGTCTGCGTCGAGCGGGCCGAGCCGCCGCCGGCGGGCGGCGCCGGGGGCTTCGGGGACTTCGGCGACGAGCCGACGCGGCTGCTGGTGGCCGGGGCCGCCGTCACCGGCAACGCCGGCTCGGCGGACTGGTGGCGTTGCCCCTACCCGATCGAGGCGGTGCTGGCGGCGCTGGCGGCGGCCCTGCGCAACGCCCGCGGCGGAGCGGACGCCGGGGCCCCGCAGTGACGGCCGGCCCCCATCAGCGCCCCGCCGGCGGGTCCCAGAACCCGGGGGCGGGCTCGATCTGCTCGACGACGTCGATCCGGATTCCGGAGGGATCGACGGTCATGAAGCGGCGCTGCCCCCACGGCTCGTCGGTCAGCGGGTAGCGGATCGGAGCGCCGGCGGCGGTCATCCGGGCGCAGGCGGCGGCCGCGTCCTCGACCTGCACGGTCAGGATCATCCCCAACCCGCCGAACGGCTCCGGACCGGGCGGGGCGGAGGGGTGCTCCGGCCGCATCAACCCGAGCACGATCGCCTCGCTGCGACCGTCCGAGAACATCACCACCCAGTCCGCCTCGAAGACGATTCGCAGCTCGAAGTGCTGCACCAGAAAGTCGCGGCTGGCCTCCAGGGCGGTCACCGTGATCAGCGGGTAGACGGCCGGCGCGGTCATCGGACGCTCACGGAGCAGAGCGTACCCGGCGCACACCCGGAAGTGCTGCGCCGGACCGGACGGAAACGGCCTCTCGCCCGCCCGCGCGGGCGGGCGAGAGTGTGCCGGCGACGTCCCGGGATCGGCACGGTGCGTCGAGGCGTTTAAGCCTCACCTACCCGGGCGAATGGGATGAAACGGCAAAAAACTCCCAACCGCCGCCGGCGGGCAATCGAGTGTTCCGGCGCCTGACGCCGTTCGCCTTCGGCGCCGGACAGAGCCGGGTCGACCGTAAACCCGGCGCCACCGATTCGAGCGCCCGCCGGCCTGCCCCTAGCACGATGCGTGCCAGTCCGGGGCCGACCGCCGGGACGGCCAACGGCGCGGGGCGGCGGGCGCCCCGCTGCTACCATCGGGCCGGTCCTGAGCACGGAGGCCGGAGGCCGGAGGACGGAGGACGAGATGCCCCCAGTCGCGACGCAGCTTGACATCCTCTTTCCCACCTTCGTCGTCGGCAGTCTGCCCCGGCCGCAGTGGATTCGGGAGCTGATCGAGGACCGCAAGCGGGGCGCGCTGGACGAGGCAACGGCCCGGGCGATCCTCGACGACGCCGTCCCTTCGGCCATCCGCCTCCAGGAGCGGGCGGGGATCGACTACCTCTCCGACGGCGAATGGCGGCGGGAGAGCTACGTCAAGATCTTCACCGACGGGGTGGACGGGTTCCAGCCGGACGCTATCCCGGCCGGTCCGGCGTCGCCCGGGTTGATGTACCCGGCCGTCACCGCGCCGTTGCGCTCGCGCCGGCCGATCGCCGCCGCCGACGCCGCCTTCCTCAAAGCGCACACCTCGTCCCGCACCATCGTGGCCATCCCTTCCCCCTACACCATCGTCCGCCGGATGTGGAGCCCCGACCACTCGCGCGGGGCGTACGCCACCCGGGACGAGTTCCTGGACGCCTGCGTCCCCATCGTGCGCGAGGAGATCGGGCGCCTGATCGAGACCGGCGTCGACGCGGTGCAGCTCGACGATCCCTGGCTGGGCCTGCTCGTCGATCCGGCCTACCGCGAGCGGGTGGGCATCACCGACGTCGACCACGAGATCGAGCTGGCCGTCCGCGGCGTCAACGGGGCGACCGAGGCGGTCTGGCCGTCGAGCCCGGTGCTGCTCAGCGTCCACCTCTGCCACGCCCACGGCAACCGCAAGCACTCTACGCGAGGGCCCTACGATCTGATCGCCGGCGCCCTGGGGCGAATGAACGTCCACCGCTTTGCGATGGAGTTCGCCACCCCGGACGCCGAGGGGATCGACGTCCTGGCCCGCTTCCCCGAAGACAAGATTCTCGGCCTCGGGGTCATCGACCACACCGACCGGCACGTCGAATCGCCGGAGGAGGTGGTGCGGCGGGCGGAAGCGGCGATGGCCTACGTCCCCCGCGAGCGCCTCACCCTCAACACGGACTGCGGCTTCGCGCCTTCGAGCGTCAACCCTATGGATCTGGACGAGGCCTACCTCAAGCTGAAGGCGCTGGCCGAGGGCGCGGCCCTGCTCCGCCGCCGGTACGCTTGAGCGAACCGGACTGCCGGCCGCCCCGGCGTCCCCGGGTGGCCCGGGTGGCCCGGGATTGGGGCCCCGTCCAGTAGTATGCGGGTGTGCCGACACCGCCGGAGCCGCCCGCGACGGCCGACCCGCAGCCCGCCATCAACGCCCCCCAGACGCGCGACGCGATCTTCCTCGTCCTGGCCGTCGCGCCCGGCGACGCGCACGCCGACCGCGTGCGGCGGGTGTGCAGCGACCTGGACGCGCTCCAGCGCGCCGTCGCAGCGCGCGACGTGCAGGGCGACCTCTCCTGCATCGTCGCGTTCGGATCGGCGGCCTGGGACCGCCTCTTCGGTCGGCCCCGGCCGCGCGAGCTGCACCCTTTCCGGGAGCTGCGCAGCGGGCCGCGCCTGGCTCCCTCCACGCCGGGCGACCTGCTCTTCCACATCCGCGCCGACCGCACCGACCTCTGCTTCGAGCTCGCCGCGCAGATCGTGGCCCAGCTCGTGGACAGCGTCTCCCCCGTGGACGAGACCCACGGCTTCCGCTACTTCGACGACCGCGACCTGACCGGGTTCGTCGACGGCACCGAGAATCCCGGCGGGGCGGAGAGCGTCGCCGCCACGATCGTGGGGGACGAGGACCCGGACTTCGCCGGGGGCAGCTATGTGATGGTCCAGAAGTACCTGCACGATCTGCCTCGCTGGCACCGCCTCCCGACGGAGACCCAGGAGGGCATCATCGGCCGCACCAAGCTGGAGGACATCGAGCTGGACGACGCGGTCAAGCCCTCGTTCGCTCACAACGCGCTCACCACGCTGGAAGAGGACGGCGTCGAGGTCAAGATCCTGCGCCACAACATGCCCTTCGGCAACGTCAGCGGCGGCGAATCGGGCACCTACTTCATCGGCTACGCGCGGTCGCCCCGGCCGCTGGAGGCGATGCTCGCCAACATGGTCGTCGGGCGCCCGCCGGGGAACTACGACCGCCTGCTCGACTTCACCCGGCCGGTGACGGGCAGCCTCTTCTTCGCCCCGTCCGTGCCGTTCCTGGCCGCGCTGGCGACGGGTCAACCGGTCCAGGCGTTGCCGGTCGCCGCCGCCGCGGCGCAGGCCCGCGCCGAACCGGAGCCATCCGGGGCCCTGCGCATCGGCAGCCTCAAGGGAGTCCAACAGCATGAATAACCTGCACCGCGAGCTCGCCCCGATCTCCGCCGCGGCCTGGTCGCAGATCGAGGACGAGGCGACCCGCACGCTCAAGCGGCATCTCGCGGCGCGCCGCGTGGTGGACGTCCTCGGGCCGGCCGGGTTCGACCTCTCCGCCGTCGGCACCGGGCATCTGGCGCCCCTCGAATCGCCGCTCGACCCGGTCACGGCCCGGCTGCGCGTCGTCCGGCCGCTGGTGGAGCTGCGCACCCCCTTCGAGCTCGACCGTCAGGCCGTCGACGACGTCGAGCGCGGCGCCATGGACGCCGACTGGCAGCCGGTCAAGGACGCCGCCCGGCAGCTCGCCTTCGCCGAGGACCGCGCCGTGTTCGACGGCTACGCCGCGGCGCACATCGAGGGCATCGGCCAGGGGACGAGCAACCCCATCCTGGCGCTGCCCGCGGACGCCCGCGCCTATCCGGACGCGATCACCCAGGCGATCAGCCAGCTACGGCTCGTCGGGGTCAACGGCCCGTACCGCGCCGTCCTGAGCGCGGACGCCTACACGGCGGTCAGCGAGACGAGCGACTACGGCTATCCCGTGCTCGAGCACATCCGCCGCCTGGTGGGCGACGAGATCGTCTGGGCGCCGGCCATCGCCGGCGCCTTCGTCCTCAGCACCCGCGGCGGCGACTTCGCCCTGCACCTCGGTCAGGACGTGTCCATCGGCTACTCGAGTCACACCGAGACGCACGTCCGCCTGTACCTCCAGGAGACGTTCACGTTCTTGCTGCTGACCGCTGAGGCCGCCGTCGCCCTGCGGGCGCCCGCCGGCTGAGCCGGGCGCGACCGCCAGTCGCGACCGCCCGTACCACCACCGCAAGGAGATACCGACCCCATGAGACCGCGCAACGGCGACGTCGCGCCCGAGTGCCCGACGGAGACCTCGTCCGGACCGATCCGCGCCGCCCGGCAGCGGGCGGGGGCGGTGCGCCCGTGACGCCGCGTGTGCTCATCCTCGGGGCAGGCTTCGGCGGGCTGGAGCTGAGCACCCGGCTATCCGAGGCGCTCGGCGACCGGGTCGCGGTGACCCTGATCGACAAGTCCGACCACTTCGTGTTCGGGTACTCCAAGCTCGACGTCATGTTCGGCAAGACGACGCCGGATGCGGTGCGCCTGCCCTACGCGCGGGTGGTGAAACCCGGCGTGCGCGTCCTCCAGCAGACGGTCACGGCCATCGACCCGGTGGCCCGGCGGGTCACCACGGACGGCGGGACCTTCGAGGCCGACTATCTGGTGGTGGCGCTCGGCGCCGACTACGACGTCGGCGCCACGCCCGGTCTCGCCGAAGCGGGCAACGAGTTCTACTCCGTCGCCGGGGCGACGCGGCTCAGCGCGGTGCTGCCCACCTTCACCCGGGGACGGGCGATCGTCGGGGTCTGCGCGACGCCCTTCAAGTGCCCGCCCGCGCCGAGCGAGGCGGCGCTGATGCTGCACGATTTCCTCACCGCGCAAGGCGTCCGGGGGCAGTGCGAGATCACGCTCGTCCACCCCTTCGGGCGCCCCATCCCGCCGTCGCCCGGCGCCTCGAACGCCCTCATCGCGGCGTTCGCCGAGCGCGAGATCGAGTACCTGCCCAACCGTCTGGTGGCGTCGCTCGACGCGGCCCGCCACGTGGCCCGCCTCGACGACGGGAGCGAGGTGCCGTTCGACCTCTTCCTCGGCGTCCCCAAGCACCGCGTTCCGGACGTGGTCGCCGCCAGCGGTCTCACCGAGGACGGTTGGGTGCTGGTCGACTCGGGGACGCTGGAGACCCGCTTCCCGGGCGTCTACGCCATCGGGGACGTGGCCGACGCGGACGTGCCCAAGGCGGGCGTCTTCGCCGAGGGCGCGGCCCGCGCGCTGGCCTCGGCGCTCGTCGTCGCCATCGGTCGCAGCGGAGCGCCCGAGCCGCACACCGGGGCCGGCTCCTGCTACATCGAGTTCGGCGCCGGGCGCGTCGGCCGGGTCGACGTCGATTTCCTCTCCGGCCCGGACGTGGTCGGGATCTACCACGGGGCCTCGACGGAGCTGCGCGCCGATAAGGAGCAGTTCGGCGCGAGCCGGCGGGCCCGCTGGTTCGGGCTCTGAGCGCCCGCGGTGCGTTACGTCATTCGGGCGTCGGCACCAGGGGCGCGGTGGTCGGCACGGTGCCGGTGACGGTGTCGACGCCGCGGGCGACGCCGGGAAGGTGGTGCAGGCCGGGCACGGTCGCCGCCTGACCGGCGGCGCCGGACATGATCTGGTCGATCTCGGCGACGGCCTCCGGAGGGATCGTCACGTCCAGCGCGCGCACGTTGTCCTCGATCTCCTGGGGCGTGCGGCAGCCGCTGAGGGCGACGGCGACGGCGGGGTGTCGCAGCACCCAGGCCAGGGCGAGGCGGGGCAGGGTGGTGCCCAGGCGGGCGGCCACCGCCTGGAGCGCGGCGACGACTTCGAGGTTCCGCGGCAGGTTCTCCGCACCGAACAGGCGCTGGCCGAAGACCAGCCCGGACGACCGCCAGTCCTTCTGGCCGGCCTGACCGAACGCGGTGTCGCGGCCCATGGTGCCGGTGAGCAGCCCGTGCGCCAGCGGCCCGTAGGCCATGACCCCGATCCCCAGCTCCTGCGCGGTGGGGAACATCTCGCGCTCCCAGCGGCGGTCGAACAGGTTGTACCCCACCTGGTTCGCGCAGATGGGCGCGAAGCGCCGCGACTCGCGCAGCTCGTAGGCGGTGTAGTTGGAGACGCCGACGAAGCGGGTCTTGCCCTCGGCGACCAGATCGCTCAGCGCCCGCATCGTCTCCTCGAGCGGCGTGTCGATGTCCGGCCAGTGGATGAGCAGGAGATCGAGGTGGTCCGTGCCCAGGCGGACGAGACTCTGCTCGGCGATCCCCTTGACCGTCGAGTAGCGGGAATCCATCTTGCGCGTGAACGTGACGGGGTCCCAGCTGACCGCGGTCTTGCTCACGAGCACGACGTCCGCGCGTCGCGCCCCGAGGGCCCGGCCGAGCACCTCTTCCGAGTGGCCGAGGCCGTACCCGGGCGCGGTGTCGAAGAGGGTGATGCCCAGGTCGAGCGCCCGGTGGATGGCCTCGACGGCGGCGCGCTCGTCGATGGCGCCGTAGGTGCCACCCAGCTCCCAGCAGCCGAAGCCGATGGCGGACACGTCGGGCGCGCCGGCGCCCATCCGGCGGTACTCCATCAGCGCCTCCTCTTCCGCCGGCGGCGGCCGGCACGGGCCCAGTCTACCGTCAGGCCACCGGCGGCGCACCGGGAGGGCGGCGGGCCCGGTTCCGGTCGGCCCATTACTTCCCGAAGACGGCCTCGATCCGTCCGGCTTTCCGAGCGGCCGCGAGCGCGCGGAAGTCGCGCTCGTTCTGGTCGGCGTACGCCTCGGCGAATTCGACCAGCGCCTCGTCGAAGCGCGCGGTCGCCCCGAGGTAACCGGCGATCTGGATGCTGTCACCGGCGCGGGCGTGGGCGTTGGCGAGCGTCCGCCCGCACAGGCGGGCGTACAGGAGCAGCCCCGCCGGCACGACCGACTCCACGGGCATGGTGCCCTTCAGGTCCTCCAGCTGACGGATGTAGAAGCTCCGCCCGCCCTCGTCCTGGAACCAGCCGAGGAAGATGTCCGACGCCGCCTGCATCCAGCGCTGGCCGACGACCACCCGCTCGCCGTGGTCCCGGTACGGGCTCTTCCCCAGGTAGGGCTCGAGCACCGACGGCCCGGCCTCCTTGATCTGCAGGAACAGCGGGTCGTCGCTCGTCCGGCCCTGGAGCAGGAGGACGTAGCAGCGCGTGCCGACGCTGCCGACGCCGACCACCTTGCGGGCGAGGTCAAGCGGCCGGAG
>DATLLM010000291.1:0-2992 GCA_035537855.1 Chloroflexota bacterium
CTCTCCACGGTGGCACCGCCTGCTTACGCTCCCGCCCGCGCAGAGTCGGGCTCTACGGATGCGCCGCCTGCCCACACTTCGGTTGTTGGGATTGACTCGGCGGTTCAGATGGTGAGCGGAAGGGCGACGGCTCCGCCCGACGTCGCCGAGCGCTTCCAGGCGGCGCAGAGCTCAACCGCCCGGTAGCCGTCCTCGGCGTCCATCTCGAACGGCGCGCGGCGCTCCACCGATTCGACCACGTGGCGCATCGCCGCCAGGATGGTGTCGTCTGTGGTCGAGGCGAAGGGCTCCAGGCGGGGGCGGTCGAGCCCGGCGCGGCGCCAGACCATGCCCTCGTAGTTGCCCCCGTTGGTGCGCAGTAGTCCGTCCCGGCCTCCCACCTCGATCTCCCACAATGGGGCGGCCACGGGGACGCTGTGGTAGATGTCCATCGAGCCCATTCGGCCGCCGCGGTAGCGGACGAGGGCTTTGCCGCTGTCCATCCAGGGGTAGGCGGGGATGGCGGTGTTGAGCGTGCCGTACTCGGCGAAGCCGCGCTCCGCGGGGTGCGCGCCGGCTTCGAGGAACCAGTTGAGCAGGTCGGCGGCGTAGACGCCCAGGCTGAACTCGACGCCGCCCTGGTCGTCGTCCGATTCGGGGTTGCCCCGGCGCGAGGCGTTGGGGTTGGGCGCCCCGTGCTGGATCCACGCCCGGGCGGTCAGCACCTCGCCGATCTCCCCGGCCCGCACCCGCTCGTGGGCCTGCCGGATGGCGGTGGCGAAGCGGGCCGGGTCGAGCCCGCCGACCAGGCGCCCGGGATGGCGCCGCGCCGCCTCGCGGATGCGGTGGGCGCCCTCGATCGTGGCCGCCATCGGCTTGGCGACGTAGACGTCCGCGCCGGCGGCCAGGGCCTGCTCGACGTGGTGGGGGCGCTCGCTGTTGGCCGAGGCGACCAGCACCAGGTCCGGCTGCACGGCGTTCAGCAGGTCGTCCGCCTGCTCGTAGACGGGTACGCCGTAGCGGTCGCCGAAGCCGGCCCCGGTGACGCCGGTCAGGCGGCTCAGGGTCTCGTCCGGGACGCCCAGGTGGGTCGCCCCGGCCAGGGCGACGCGGCCCGGGCCGAGGGCGGCGAGGGCGCGGGCGAACTGCCCGGAGTACCAGGATGCCGTGCCGATCAGGGCCGCCGTGATCGCCATCTGCGGTCGTCCGCCTCCTGCGCGCGCTCGGGCCCGCCCATTCTCCCCTCCGCCCGGCGCTTTGTCAACGGCGCTTTGTCAATTGAGCGTGGGAAGTACAGCCCGCCTGGGCGCTGAGACCGAACTTTCGCAAGGATCATTGACAAAGTCCGGGGCCGGGACTATGCTGCCGGCACCGCAGGCGCGGCGCAGGAGGGAGCCCCAGATGAGCGTCCTCGTCCTCATCCGGCCGGGTCAGCCGGCCAACACGTTCGGCCGCTTCGCCGCCGAGGTGCTCAAGGCGGACGGCTTCGCCGACCTGCAGCTCGGCTCGATCGACGATCCGGCCGTGCTCGCCGGGCTCGACGCCCACGACGCCGTGCTCGTCACCCGCATGAGCACCTCGAAGGCCCAGACGGAGGCCCTGGCCGGGTACGCCCGCGCCGGGGGCCGGCTGGTGGTGCTGCGGCCCTCCCGCCTGCTGGCCGTCGCCCTCGGGCTGACCCCCGTGGACACCATGCTGCACCCGGCCTACGTCTGCCCCGAGGACGGCCACCCTATCAGCGCCGGCGTGCCCCACGAGCCCCTGCAGACCCACGTCCCGGCGGACAGCTACGAGACCCGGCTCCCCGAGGGCGGCCGGTCGGTCGCCCGCCTCTACGCGGACGCCCGCACCCCCGCCTCGTTCAGCGCCGTGGCCCACCTCCCGGTCGGGGCGGGTCAGGCGGTGGTCTTCGCCTACGACCTGGCCAACGCCGTCGCCGCCATCCGCCAGGGCGACCCGCGCCAGACCGGCGGGCGGGCCCTGGGCAGCGGCCACCAGTACCGCCCCGAGGACCTGCTCATCGGCCACGCCGACCCCCTCTGCTGGCACCTACCGCAGGCGGACGTCCACGGCATGCTGCTGGGCAACGCCGTCAACGCCGTCGCCCGCCGGCCCCAGCCGCGGTTCTGGTACTACCCGACGCCGGAGATCAAGAGCCTGGTGGTGCTGGACTCGGACGACGACTGGTCGCGCCCCGAGCACTTCGAGGCCTTGATCGATTCCGTCGAGCGCCACGACGGCCACATCACCATCTACCTGATGCTCGGCCCCACCCGCTACACCATCGCCACCCCCGAGCGGGCGGCCGCCTGGCGGGCCCGGGGGCACTCCTTCGGCATCCACCACAATCCCTACGATCCCGCTTTCGAGGAGGAGGACCAGGAGGAGATCCTGGACGGCGTCGTGCGCCGGGACGTGGCCTACTTCAAGGAGCACTACGGGGTCGTCCCCCTCTCCAACCGCAACCACTGCGTCGCCTGGAAGGGGTACGTGGATCTGCCCCGCCTCTACGCCGAGCTGGGCGTGCGCATGGACCTCAACGTGGTCAGCCTGCGCAGCTCCTGGTTGACCTACCTGAACGGGTCGGGGCGCCCCATGCGCTTCGTCGACGAGGCGGGGACGGTGCTGGACTGCTTCCAGCAGGCGACCCAGGCCTACGACGACGCCTCGGTCAAGCAGAAGCTCGCCGCCGACCCCATCGGCGAGGCGGACGCCACCCGCCGGCTGATGGAGGAGAAGCTGGAGCGCTACTACAGCCCCCTCTCCATGCTCTCCCACCCCGTCTCGTTCTTCACCTACAGCAGCGCCTACATGAATCGCTGCTGGAGCGACGCCAACGAGCTGGGGATGCCCATCTGGAGCGCGTTCGAGTGGGCGGACTTCACGGCGGCGCGCGACGCCGCCCGGATCGCCGACGTCGCCTGGGAGGGGGGAACGTTCACCTGCCGGGTGGAGGGGACGTCGCCGCGGGGCAGCCTGACCCTGATGGTGCCCCTGGGGCCCGCGGGGGAGG
>DATLLM010000292.1:0-10276 GCA_035537855.1 Chloroflexota bacterium
GTCCCAGGTCTCCCGGGCCCCCCGGTGGACGCCGCCCAGGCCCCCGGTGGCGAAGAGCCGGACCCCGGCGCGGGCGGCGAGCACCGCCGTGCCGGCCACGGTCGTCGCCCCGTCCAGCCCGAGGGCCACCGCCGGCGCCAGATCGCGCGCGCTGAGCTTGGCCACGTCCCCGCGGGTGGCCAGCCGCTCGAGCGCCGCGCCGTCCAGGCCGACGGTGGGGACGCCGCCGACGACGCCGACGGTGGCCGGGACGGCCCCCTCCTGGCGCACGGCGCGCTCCGCGGCCCGGGCCACCTCGAGGTTGTCCGGGCGGGGCAGGCCGTGGGCGATGAGGGTGCTCTCCAGCGCCACCACCGGCCGGCCGGCGGCGAGGGCGTCCTCCACCTCCGGCGCCACCTTGATGCCCAGCACCCGGTCGGGGGACACGCCTGCAGGGTACAACCTAAGGGAAATCGGAGGGCCCGCGCGCTCCCCCGGGCGCAGCTCGCGCAGGAGTCACCGTGACGTCGATCGAGCCGGATACCGCGAGGTTCGACCCCGCGGCCGCCTACCAGCTGCCGGTTGCGGCGGTCGTGGCCGGCCTGGAGAGCGACCCCGAGCGGGGCCTCACCGGCGCCGCCGCGCAGCAACGCCTCGAGCGCTACGGGCGCAACGAGCTGCCGGAAGAGCCCGCGGCGCCCGCCTGGCGTCGCTTCCTGGCCCAGTTCACGGACGTGCTCGTCGTCCTGCTGCTGATCGCCACCGCCGTCTCCGCCGCCCTGTGGGTCTACGAGCGGGACACCCCCCTGCCCTACGAGGCCCTGGTCATCTTCGCCATCGTCCTGCTGAACGGCATCCTGGGGTACGTCCAGGAGGCCCGCGCCGAGCGCGCCGTCGCCGCCCTGCGAGCGATGGCCGCGGCCGAGGCGACCGCGCTGCGGGACGGGGAGCGCCGGCGGGTCCCCGCCGCCGACCTCGTGCCGGGGGACGTCATCCTGCTCGAAGAGGGCGACACCGTTCCGGCGGACGGGCGCTTGCTGCACACCACCGCCCTGCAGACGGCGGAGGCGACCCTCACCGGCGAGAGCCTGCCGGTGTCCAAGGGGACCGAGCCCGTACCGGCGGCGGCCGACCTCGGCGACCGCACGGACATGGTCTACAGCGGCACGGCCGCCACCTACGGCCGGGGCCGGGCGATGGTCACCGCCACCGGGCAGGGCACCGAGATGGGGCGCATCGCCGGGCTCCTGCGCCAGACCACATCCGAGCCCACCCCGCTGCAGCGCGAGCTCGACCGCACGGGGCGGGTGCTCGGCGTGGTCGTCCTGCTCATCGCCGCCGTGGTCGTGGCGGCCATCCTGGTGGTTGAGGGGGCCCACAGCTTCAACCAGGTGGTGGACGCCCTCATCCTGGGCGTCGCCCTGGCCGTCGCCGCCGTGCCGGAGGGACTCCCGGCGGTGGTCACGGCCGTCCTCTCCGTCGGGGTGCAGCGCATGGCCGCGCGCAACACCATCGTGCGCCGCCTGCCGGCGGTGGAGACGCTCGGCTCCGCGACCACCATCGCCAGCGACAAGACCGGGACGCTGACCCGCAACGAGATGACCGTGCGCACCCTGGTCACCGCCAGCGGGCGGGCGGACGTCACCGGCACCGGCTACGCCCCCCAGGGAGAGCTCCTCAGCGGGGGGGAGCCCCTCCCGGACGGCCCGCTGCGGCAGGAGGTGCGGCGCACCCTGCGCGCCGCCGACCGGGCGAACAACGCCACCCTCCAGGAGCAGGACGGACGCTGGCGGGTGCAGGGCGATCCGACCGAGGGCGCCCTGCTCGTCGCCGCCCGCAAGGCGGGGCTCGAGCCGGACGCGCTCGACGCCCGCTTCGGGCGCGTCGGCGAGGTGCCGTTCTCCTCCGAGCGGAAGCTGATGAGCACCGTCCACCTGGACAACCTGGGCGTCCCGGACGGCGCCGGCCAGACCCGCACCGTCCTCTTCTCCAAGGGGGCGCCGGACGTGCTGCTCACCCGCTGCACCCACGAGCTGGTCGGGGAGGAATCCCGGCCCCTGACCGACGACCGCCGGCGGGCCGTCCGGGCGGCGAACGAGGCCCTCGCCGGCGAGGCCCTGCGCACCCTGGGGATCGCCTTCCGCACCCTCCCCGAAGTCCCCGCGGCCGGGGCCGGCGACGGCGACGGCGCCGGGGTGGACGGCGAGGTGGAGCACGATCTCGTCTTCCTCGGCCTGGTGGGGATGATCGATCCGCCCCGGGCGGAGGTGGGCGACGCCGTGCAGCGGGCCCGCGGCGCCGGCATCCGCCCGATCATGATCACCGGCGACCACCCCTTGACCGCGCTGGCCATCGCCCGCGAGCTGGGCATCGCCGGCGCCGCCGGCGAGCCGGACGGCGGCGCCATCACCGGCGCCGACCTGGAGCGCCTCTCGGACGAGGCCCTCGCCGAGCGGGTGCAGGAGACCTCCGTCTACGCCCGGGTCAACCCGGAGCACAAGCTGCGCATCGTGCGCGCCCTGCAGGCCGACCAGCAGGTGGTGGCGATGACCGGCGACGGGGTGAACGACGCCCCGGCGCTCAAGACGGCGGACATCGGCATCGCCATGGGCGTCACCGGCACGGACGTCTCCAAGGAAGCGGCGGACATGGTGCTGGCCGACGACAACTTCGCCACCATCGTCGCCGCCATCGAGGAGGGCCGGTCGATCTTCGACAACATCCAGAAGTTCCTGCGCTACCTCCTCTCGTCGAACGTCGGGGAGGTGCTGACCATGTTCCTCGGCGTCATCGGCGGCGGACTCATCGGCCTCTCGGACGCCGGCGGCGGCGTGTTCGGCGTGCTGCCCCTGCTGGCGACCCAGATCCTGTGGGTCAACCTGGTCACGGACGGCCCCCCGGCGCTCGCCCTGGGCCTCGACCCGCCGGACCGGGACGTCATGCGCCGGCAGCCGCGCCCCCGGGGCAGCCCGGTGATCACCCCGACGATGTGGAGCGGCATCGTCTTCGTCGGGCTGGTGATGGCCGTCGGCTGCCTCTACGTCCTGGATGCGTCGCTGACTGGGGGGCTGGTGGCGACGGCGAATCCCGAGGGCGGGCTGCCCTACGCCCGCACCATGCTCTTCACCACCCTGGTGCTGTTCCAGCTGTTCAACGTCTTCAACGCCCGCTCGGACGAGCAGAGCGCGTTCCCCACCATGCTCCGCAACCGCTGGCTGTGGTGGTCGCTCGCCCTCTCCCTCGCCCTGCAGACCCTGGTGATCTACGTCCCGTTCCTGCAGAACGCCTTCCAGACGGTCCCCCTGAGCTCGGACGACTGGACCCGGTGCATCCTGGTGGCCAGCAGCGTGCTCTGGCTGCGGGAGATCAGCAAGCTGCTGCGGCGCATCCTGGCCCGCGACGCCGCCGCCCGCGCGGAGCTGGGCCGGCCGGGGGCCGGGCCGGAGGCCGAGCCCCCGGCGGACTCAGCCCCCGGGGGCTGACCGCGCCCGGCGCTACCGGCCGGGAGTGCGGGCCGGCTCGCGCACGCCGATCAGGCGGTTCCAGAGCTCGTAATCGACCTCGCTCTTGGGGACGAAGGCGTTCTCCGGGCCGGCGCTCATGTCGCCGCTCGCGGTGAACTCGCCCCGGTCGACGTCGTTCAGGTCGAAGTAGGTGGCGCCCTGCTGCAGGCGCATCCCCCGCTCGAGCACGGGGACCTGCTTCAGGTCGTCGTCCGCCAGGCCGCTGTAGCGGCGGTGCAGGTCCTTCAGGTCGTAGAGCGTCGCCAGGCGCTTCTCCGCCGCGTCCGATTCCGGCCCGCGGTTCTGCCCGGCGAGGGCGTTGGGGTTGAGGTCCTCCTGCCAGTCCGGGGCGTTCTCCGCCTCGCGCCGGGAGGGCGCGGGCTCGCGCGGCGGCGGGCCGCCGGCTTTCCCGGCCGGGGCCATCACGCTCTTGGACGGGTTGTTCGGTCCGGGCGAGACGCGCGGATCGTGGGCGTCGTGCTTGTGCTGCCCTTGCTTGGGCATCGTGCCACCTCCGTACTCTGCTGGACCCGGCGGTCCAGGCGGTCTGGCGCTCCGGCGGTCTGGCGCTCCGGGAAGAAGGGCGCAAGAACCTTGCCAGCCCGCGGCGGCCTCCGGCGCCTACCCTCCCGGGCGGCGTTTGCGGCATCATGCGCCGCATGAAGGTGACCGCGGTCCGCCTCCTCCACCTGCGAGGGGCGATGGCGTTCGACGGCGAGTTCTGGGAGGAGCGCCTGGTGCGCCCGCTCGATCTGTACCCCAGGCACCGCGGCGGGCCCCCGGGGGACCTGCGCCGGGGCGAGGACGGGCGCTACCGCATGACGGGGATCTTCCTGCGGGTGGAGACGGACGAGGGGGTGTACGGCACCGGCGGCCCGCTGCCCGCCGATCAGGCCTACATCGCCGCCACCCAGCTGCGCCCCCTGCTGCTGGGGGAGGACCCGCGGGCGACGGAGCTGCTCTGGGACCTGGTCTACCGGGCCCAGGTGCACGGGCGCAAAGGCCCCTCGATGATGGCCCTCTCCGCCCTGGACTGCGCCCTCTGGGACCTCAAGGGGAAGTGGCTCGGCCAGCCGGTTTACCGCCTGCTCGGCGGCCCCACCCGGGAGACCATCCCGGCCTACGCCAGCGCCCTGGGCTACTCCGTCGAGCCGGAGCGCGCCGCCGCCCGGGCGCGCGAGCTGGTGGCGTCCGGGTTCCGGGCGACCAAGTGGTTCTTCCGCCACGGCCCCGGCTCCGGCCGGGAAGGGATCGAGCACAACGTGGCGCTGGTGCGGGCCTTGCGCGAGGCGGTCGGGCCGGACGTCGACCTGATGCTGGACGCCTGGATGTCCTGGGACCTGCCCTACGCCGAGACGATGGGGCGGCGCATCGCCGGCTACGCCCCGCGCTGGCTGGAAGAGCCCACCCTGCCGGACAAGCTGGACGTCTACGCCGCCATCCGGCGGGCCCTGCAGCCGCTCGGCATCCCCGTCTCCGGCGGCGAGCACGAGTACACCCGCTGGGGGCTCAAGCTGTACATGGACGGGGGCTGCGTCGACGTCCTGCAACCGGACATGTACTGGTGCGGCGGCCTCTCCGAGACGCTCAAGATCTGCGCCCTGGCCTCCACCTACGACCTGCCGGTGATCCCCCACGGGCACTCCGTCCCGGCCACCTGCCACCTCATCGCCGCCATGCCCCCCAACCTCTGCCCGCTGCTGGAGTACCTGGTCAAGTGGAACACCATCCACCAGTGGTTCCTGAAGACCCCGGTGCACCCGGTGAACGGCGAGGTGGCCGTCGCCGCGCTCGACCAGCCGGGGATCGGGATGGAGCTGGACGAGAGCAAGATCCTGGAGCAGCGCGAGCTGACGTTCGAGTTCTGACCGTCGCGTACTGCGCGTACTTCGCGTACTGCGCGCGAGCTGCCCCGGCCGCCGGCGTCCGCCGGCGGCCGGCGGGAGAGGGAGAGAGCACCAGACCATGACCGAGACCGAGCGCACCCGGGGCCTGCTCGTCCTGGGCAGCGAGCTGGGCGGGGCCCACGGCAGCCCGGAGACGCACGCCGCCATCTTCGAGCTGCTGTGGGCGATGCCCTGGCTGCAGACCACCGTCGTCGACACCTGGGACGCCCTGCGCTGGGAGACGATCGCCCCCTACGACGTCGTCGTCCAGTACGCCGGCGGGCGCCGCTTCGAGTGCGACCCGGCGCAGCTGGCCGGGCTGACCAGGTTCGTCGCCCGCGGCGGCGGCTACGTCCCCCTGCACTTCACCTCGGCGAACGCCAACGACGCCTTCATCGCGTTCGTCGGCGCCCGCTTCGTCGGGCACCCGCCGCACAGCCCGATGACCGTGCGCGTCGTCGACGCCGAGCACCCCATCACCCGCGGGCTGCCCACCATCGAGATCGAGGACGAGTGCTACCGCAGCGAGTACCCCGATCCGGGCGCCATCCACGTCCTCCAGACCAGCCACCACGAGAGCGGGATCGACGGGGAGCCCAGCTCCTGGGTGCGCGAGGTCGGCCGGGGCCGGATCTTCTACTCCGCCCTGGGGCACGACGCCCGCTCCTTCTCCCACCCCGTCCTGCGGGACCTGCTCACCCGGGGAATCCGCTGGGCCGCCGGACTCGAGCCGGTGGCGGCGCCGGCGGCCGCTGACGCGGCGGCCGGACGATGAGCGTCCTCGTCGACGCCGGCGCGCTGCGCACCTGGTCGGCGGACGTCTTCGTCCGTCTGGGCCTGCCGGAGGGCGACGCCGACCTGGTGGCGGACAGTCTGGTGGAGGCCGACCTGCGCGGCGTCGGCTCGCACGGCGTGCAGCGCATGACCACCTACGCCCGGGCGCTGCGGAGCGGGGCGATCGCCGCCCGCCCGGACGTGCGGGTGGTGCAGGACAGCGGCTGGGCCGCCGTCGTCGACGGCGGCAACGGCATGGGTCAGGTCGCCGCCCAGTTCGCCAACCGGCTGGCCCTGGAGCGCGCGGCCGCCGGCGGGCACGGCGCCGTCGCCGTGCGCAACTCGGGACACTGCGGGGCGATGGCCTACTACGCGATGCAGGCCGCCGCCGCCCGGGCCATCGGCTTCGCCGTGACCAACGCCGGGATCAACATGATGCCAACCGGCGGCACGGTGAAGCTGGTGGGCAACAACCCCATGGCCTACGCCGTCCCCACCGGGCGGGAGACGCCCATCGTGCTGGACATGGCCACCAGCGTCGTCGCCGGGGGCAAGCTGGACGTCGCCCGCCTCAAGGGCGAGTCGATCCCCCTGGGGTGGGCCCTGGACGAGAGCGGCCAGCCCACCACCGACCCGGTCGCCGCCCGGCGCGGCGCCCTGCTGCCGCTCGGCGGCCCCAAGGGATACGGCCTGGCCGTGATCCTGGACGTGCTCAGCGGCGTCCTCGCCGGGGGGCGGTTCGGCGCCGGCCTGGGCGAGCCGGGCTCGTCCCACTTCTTCGAGGTCTACCAGATCGAGGCCTTCACCCCCTACGAGGCGTTCCTGGAGCGCATCGGGGCCCTCGTCGATCAGCTGCACGCCTGCCCGCCGGCGGAGGGCTCGGCCGGGGTGATCCTCCCCGGCGAGCTGGAGTTCCGGCTGCGCCGGGGGCGCCTCGCGGACGGCCTGCCCCTCGAAGACACCCTGATCGAGGAGCTGCGCGCGCTGGCCGGCGAGACCGGCGCGCCGCCGCTGGAGGCGGTGAGCGGATGACGGCCCCGGCCGGGGCGCCGGCGCCGGACGGGTTCACCCCGCCGGCGGACTTCACACCCGGCGACGTCGCCGGGGGCGCCGGCGCCCCCCGCCTGCACTACTGGCGCCACGGGCGGGGGCGCCCCCTGCTCGTCTTGCACGGGGTGACCGATTGGGGTCTGGACTGGGCCGGCTTCGCCCGCCGCGTCGGCGACGCCTGCGATTGCGTCCTGCTCGACCAGCGGGGGCACGGCTACTCGGAGAAGCCGGCGACCGGCTACGCCTACGCCGACCTCGCCGCCGACGCCTGGCGCGCCGTCGAGGCGCTGCGGCTCGACCGGCCCATCGTGCTCGGGCACTCCATGGGCGGGGGCGTCGCCCTGGCCCTGGCGGCGTCCCACCCCCAGGAGATCGACCGCCTCCTGCTGGTCGACCCGGCGATCCGCCTCGACACGCCGGCCGCCGCCGCCGGTGGCCCGCCCGCGGCCCCCCGGCCGGACGCCGCCCGGCGCCGGGCGGCCCTCGAAGCGCGCCAGGCCCTCGGCCGGGACGCCCTGCGGGAGCAGACGGCGGCCGCCCACCCCACCTTCGATCCCGAGGACGTGGCCTACACGGTGGAGAGCACGCTGCTGGTGGCGCCGGCGGTCTGGGGGGAGAACCGCTGGATGGACGCCGCCGCCCAGGAGGACCAGCTGCGCCGTCTGGCCCGCCCGACCCTGGTGGTGCGCGGCGAGCCGGCGCGGGGGGCGATCGTGAGCGACGCCATGGCCCGGCGCATCCGGGAGCTCGTCCCGGACGATCTGGCCCGGGTGGCCACCATCGCCGGCACGGGGCACGTCCCCCACCGCGAGGCGCTGGCCCTCTTCGTCGCCGTCGTGCGCCCCTTCCTCACCGGCGAGACGGCGCCCCCGGCGGAGGGCGGCAGCCCGGTCTGCTTCGCCCACCTGCAGCCCGGCGCCGGCTGAGCGGCGCGCCGCGCCGGGCCCACCCGCGAGACGGCGCCCCCGGCGAGGGCGGCTCAGGCGGGGCTGAGCACGACGCCCGTGCGCGCGCGGCGCAGCGCGCCGTCCCGCACGGCCGCCGTGCCGTTGACGAAGACGTGCTCGATCCCGGACGGGTAGACGGCGGGGCGCTCGAAGGAGGCGTTGTCCGCCACCGTCTCGGCGTCGAAGACGACGACGTCCGCCGCCAGCCCCGGCCGCAGCAGCCCCCGGTCGCGCAGCCCGAACTTGGCCGCCGGCATGGCGGTCATCTTCTTGATCGCCTCCTCCAGGCGCAGCCAGCCCCCCTCGCGGACGTACTCGCCCAGGATGCGCGCCGTCCAGCCGAAGCTGGCCGGGTGGTTGACCAGGGGCGCCAGCGGCCCCTCGGCCGAGGCCGTCCAGGCGTCCGCCTCCAGACTGACCAGGGGGTGCTGCATCAGCTCCTTGAGGTGCTCGGGCGACTTCACCTCCCCGAACATGCCGGCGTCGGCGATGCCCGCCCCCTCGTTCATCAGCACGTCCAGGTAGACGTCCATGGGGTCCTTGCGCAGCGCCTCGCCGAGCTCGGCGAAGGTCCGCCCGAAGTACTCGTCCGAGTTGGTCGTGCGCCCCAGCCGGACGCGGTCCCAGAGCCCGTCCGCGATCATCAGCCAGTAGCGCCGGCAGTCCCCCTTGACCTTCCGGCGGATCGTCCGGTCGCCCAGACGCCGCGCCGCCTCGGCCGGGCCGGCGTCGAAGAGCCAGGGGGGCAGCACGGCGGCCATGATCCCCAGACCGGCGATGTAGCTCGTGGTGTCGCAGGAGACGTCGAGCCCCCGCCGCCGGGCGGCCTCCTGCAGGTCCATGGTCGTCTCCCAGGCGCCGTCCGGCGCGCCCAGGCGCTTGTTGTTGTGGGAGATCTGCAGCCGCGCCCCGGCCGTCTCGCAGACGCCGAGGATCTCCTGCACGGACTCGACGAACCGCTCGTTGCGCGTCCGCTGGTGGGAGGTGTGCAGCTTCCCGGCCGCGGCCACCACCCGGGAGAGGGCGACCAGCTCGTCCACCGTCGCCACCCGCCCGGGGACGAACTCCAGCCCGGTGGAGAAGCCCGCGGCCCCCTCCTCGAGGGCCTGGGCCAGCAGGCGCTCCATCTGCGCCACCTCGTCCGGACGGGCCTCCCGCTCCTCCGACCCGATCACCGCCGTGCGGATCGCGGCGTGCCCCACCAGGAACGCGTAGTTCGCCCCGATGCCCCCGGCGCGGACGTGGTCGAGGTACTCCCCGAACGTCGTCCAGGCCACCGCCGCCCCGGGCGAGGTGCGGGCCACGTCCGTCTCCACGCGCTCCCGGTTGAGGGGGCCGACCGGGGCGTAGGACATGCCGCAGTTGCCCACCACCTCGGTGGTCACGCCCTGGGCCAGGGTGCTGTCGCAGTCCCGGTTGGCCAGCAGACTCCAGTCCGAGTGGGAGTGGCAGTCGATGAACCCGGGGGCGACGATCTTGCCCGTGGCGTCGATCGCCGTCGCCGCCGCCGCCGCGGAGAGGTCGCCGACGGCGGCGATCTTCCCCCCGGCGATCCCCACGTCCGCCCGCACCCAGGGGGCGCCGCTCCCGTCCACCACCCGCCCGCCGCGGATGACCGCGTCCAGCATCTCCGTTCTCCTCGCTCCGCCCGATCGGCGCAGCGATGGTACCGCGTCGCCTCCCGCAGCCTCCCGGCCTCCCGGCCTCCCGGCCTCCCGGCCTCAGTCCGCCGGCCCCGGGTCCTTCAGGCCGGAGCCGGTCACCGCCACCACCACCACCTCATCGGCCCCGATCCGGCCGGCGCGGGCGAGCGCCGCCAGCGCGGCGAAGGCGGCGGCCGAGGTGGGCTCGGCGTAGACCCCTTCCAGCCGGGCCAGGCGGTCCCGCTCCCCCAGCACCTCCGCGTCTTCGGAGGCGACGGCGGCGCCCCCGCTGGCGCGGACGGCCGCCAGCACCTCCTCCCCCCGGGCGGGGCGCTCGATCTCGATCCCGCCGCAGACGGTGGGGCGGCGCTCGACCGGAACCGGGGCGGTCGCGCCCCGCTCCCAGGCCAGGGCCAGCGGCGGGCAGGCCGCCGCCTGGGCGGCGTAGGCGGCGGCCGCCGCCCCGGCGTTGCCGGAGGAGTCCTCCGTCAGGT
>DATLLM010000293.1:0-7057 GCA_035537855.1 Chloroflexota bacterium
GCTCCAGGGCGATCTCCGGCTCCCACCCGGTGAGGGCGCGCAGCCGGCCGGCGTCGCAGACGAGCAGCGGCACTTCGAGGGGCCGCAAGCGGGCGGCGTCCTCGCGCCGGGTGAACGGCGCCCGGCTGAGACCGGCCAGGATGTCCAGCAGCTCGGACAGGCGCCGCCCCCGGCCGCTGCCGATGTTGTAGACCTCGCCCGGCCGGCCGCGCGTGGCGGCGAGGTAGTAGGCGCGCACGACGTCCCGCACGTCGGTGAAGTCCCGCACCCCGGACAGATTGCCGACCGGCAGCTCCGCCGGCGCGGCCCCGGCCTCGATCGCCGCCACCTGGCGGGCGAACCAGGAAGGGGCGAACGAGTCGCTCTGGCGCGGGCCGGTGTGGTTGAAGGGGCGCACCCGGACGGCCTGCAAGCGGTGGGAGACGCCGTACTGGAAGGCGAGCAGGTCCTGGGCCGCCTTGCTCACCCCGTAGGGGTCGAGGGGGCGCAGGGGCACGCCCTCGTCGACCGGGTTCTCGTCCGGGCGGACCAGGCCGTAGACCGAGGCGGAGCCGACGGCCAGCAGGCGCGCCTCCGGGCAGTGGCGGAGCACGGCCTGGATGACGTGCAGCTGGCCGACGGCGTTGTCCAGCAGGGTGCCCTCGGGGTCCTCGAAGGACCGGGGCACGAACGCCTGGCCGCCGAGGTGGAAGAGGACGTCCGGGCGGACGGCGGCCACCGCCCGGTCGACGGAGGCCGCGTCCCGCAGGTCGCCGCCCAGCAGGCGGACGCGGGCGCCGAAGGGGGCGGCGTTGCCCGGGCGGGCGGGGTCGCGGACGAGCCCGGCGACCTCCGCGTCCCCGCGCGCCAGCAGGTACTCGGCCAGGTAGCTGCCGGCGAAGCCGCTGATCCCGGTGATCAGGGCGCGCATCACGGACGCCCGCCGTCCGGCCCCGGCACCTCAGCCCCGGTCCCCGACCTAGGCGGTGACCAGGGTGCGCCCGACGGGGATCCCGGCGGCGCTGCGCATGGCGTCCGCTCTGTCCGTCTGCTCCCAGGGGGCGTCGATGTCGGTGCGCCCGAAGTGGCCGTAGGCCGCCGTCGGCTGGAAGATGGGCCGGCGCAGGCGCAGGTCGCGGATGATGGCCCCGGGGCGCAGGTCGAAGTTGGCCTCGATCAGCTTGACGATCTCCTCGTCCGGGACCTGCCCCGTGCCGTAGGTCTCGACGCTGATGGAGATGGGCCGGGCGACGCCGATGGCGTAGGCCAGCTGCACCTCGAAGCGCTCGGCCAGCCCGGCGGCGACGACGTTCTTCGCCACGTAGCGCGCGGCGTAGGCCCCGGTGCGGTCGACTTTCGTCGGGTCCTTGCCGGAGAAGGCCCCGCCGCCGTGGCGGGCGACGCCGCCGTAGGTGTCGACGATGATCTTGCGCCCGGTGAGCCCGGAGTCGCCGAGGGGCCCGCCGATGACGAAGCGCCCCGTCGGGTTGACCAGGATGCGCGTCTTGCCGTCCAGCAGGCCGGCGGGGACGACCTCGCGGATGATGGCCTGCTCCACGTCCCGCCGGATCTGGTCCTGGGAGACGTCGGGGTCGTGCTGGGTGGAGACGACCACCGTGTCGACGCGCACCGGCTTGCCGAAAGCGTACTGCACGGTCACCTGGCTCTTGCCGTCCGGGCGCAGGTAGGGGAGCTGGCCGGACTTGCGGGCGATGGAGAGGGAGCGCGCCACGTCCTGGGCGAGGGCGATGGAGAGGGGCATCAGCTGCGGCGTCTCGTTGCAGGCGAAGCCGACCATCATGCCCTGGTCGCCGGCGCCGACGGCCTCGACCTCGGCGTCCGTCATCTCGCCCTGGCGGTGCTCGAGGGCGTCGTCCACGCCCAGGGCGATGTCCGCGCTCTGGCCGCTGAGGTGCACCTCCACCTGGCACTGGTCGGACGCGCCGAGCTCGCTGCGGGTGTAGCCGATGTCGCGCAGCACGCCGCGGACGATCTGCCGGACCTCCTCGTCCTTCGGCCGGGGGGTGACCTCGCCGAAGACGGCCACCCAGTCCAGCCCCTCGTCGGACTTGGCGGCGGACTCGCAGGCCACCCGGGCGGTGGGCGTCCGGGCGAGGCACCAGTCGAGCACGGCGTCCGAGATCTGGTCGCAGACCTTGTCCGGGTGCCCCTCGGTGACCGACTCGGAGGTGTAGAGGAGGCTCGGGGATCGCATGAACGTCGTGCTCAAGTGTGGTTCTCCCTCTTGGTCGCGGATCGGACGGTACGGCGTCTCCGGTCCGGGTCGGCGCTGCCCGGCGCTAGACCTCGTCGAAGACCGTGAACTCGCGGAACTCGCGGTAGCGTTGCTGAATCTCGTCCGGGGTCACGGTGGCGAGGCGCTTGACGCTGAAGTCCTCAACGGCGAACGAGGCGACGACGCTCCCGTACACCAGCGCTTGGCGTAAGTGTGCCATAGAGGCGTCGCCGCGCCCCGCCAGGTAGCCGAGGAAGCCACCGGCGAACGAGTCCCCGGCGCCGGTGGGGTCCTTGACGTCTTCCAGGGGGTAGGCGGGGCAGTAGAAGTAGCGCCCTTCCTGGAGCAGCACCGCCCCGTACTCGCCCTTCTTGATGATCAGGGCCTTCGGGCCGAGGGCCATGATCTCCCGGGCCCCCTTGAGCAGGTGCGGCGTCCCGGCGTACTGGCGCACCTCCTCCTCGTTCATCAGCACCACGTCCACCCGGGAGAGGGCCTCGGTCAGGGCGTCCCTGGCCCCCTCGATCCAGAAGTTCATCGAGTCCAGCATGGTCACCCGCGGCCGGCGCACCTGCTCGAGCACCCGCAGCTGCAGCACCGGATCGACGTTGGCCAGGAAGACGAAGTCCGCCTCGCGGAACGCCGGAGGCAGCTCGGGGCGGAACTCGGTCAGCACGTTGAGCTGGGTGTCCAGGGTGTCCCGCCGGTTGAGGTCGAAGTGGTAGCGGCCGGCCCAGCGGAAGCAGCGCCCGGGCAGCACCTGCAGCCCGCCGAGGTCGGCGTCCCGCCCGGCGAGGAAGGCGCGGTGCGCGGCGGGGAAGTCCTCGCCGACGACGCTGACCAGCTGGGTGCGCGTGCCGAGCGTCGCCGCCGCCGCCGTGAAGTACGCGGCGGAGCCCCCGAGCACCTCGTCGGCCCGACCGAAGGGCGTCTCGACCGAATCCAGGGCCACCGTGCCGACGCAGACCACAGACGCGCTGCTGCTCACGGCCGGTACAACGCGGCGCGATGCCGGGTGGTAGTTGGGCGCCGCGGCGCCCCGCCGGCGGCCCGGGGCGGGGCGGGCTAGAGGTACTTCCCGACCAGGGGCGCCAGGCGCGCGCGCAGGGCCTCGGGGATGAGGTCGCGCCGGGTGATGAGGGCGCTCTCCAGGGCCGTCGGGCAGGCGCAGCCGCGCTCGGCGACGGGGATCGCCGGGAGGGCGGCGCGGATGATGCGCCGTCCGGTCTCGACGTTGGCGGTCAGATTCTGCACCACGAGCTCGACGGAGACGGCCGCTTCGGTCTCGTGCCAGACGTCGTAGTCGGTGACGAAGGCCAGGGTGGCGTAGTGGATCTCCGCCTCCCGGGCGAGCTTCGCCTCGGGGAGGGCGGTCATGCCGATGACGTCGACGCCCCACTGCCGGTAGATGCGCGATTCGGCCCGGGTGGAGAACTGCGGCCCCTCGATGCAGACGTACGTCCCCCCCTTGTGCACGGTGGCCCCGACCTGGCGCCCGGCCAGGTTGAGGACGTGGCTGAGCACGGGGCAGAAGGGGTCGGCGAAGCCGATGTGGGCGACGGCGCCGTCGCCGAAGAAGGTGCTGGCCCGGGTGCGGGTGCGGTCGAAGAGCTGGTCGGGGATGACGACGTCGAGGGGGGCGATCGCTTCCCGCATGCTGCCGCAGGCGCTGACCGAGATGATCCACTCGACGCCGAGCTGCTTGAGGGCGAAGATGTTGGCCCGGTAGGGCAGCTCGCTCGGGGAGAGGCGGTGGCCGCGCCCGTGGCGGGGGAGGAAGGCGACCGGCTGGCCCTCCAGCAGCCCGGTGACGATGGCGTCGCTGGGAGGGCCGAACGGCGTCTCCGCCGTCACCTCGCGGCGCTCCTCCAGGTCCGGGAAGTCGTAGAAGCCGCTGCCGCCGATGACGGCGATGCGGGCGGTGGGCCGGTCGGCCGGCCGGGTTGCGGGTCCGCTCATGGGGGCCAAGGGTAGCCGACCGGGGCCGCCGCCGCGGCGGCCCGCAGGCCGGACTCGTACGGCGCCCGGATCAGGCCGGCCTCGGTGATGATCCCGGTGACGTAGCGCGCGGGGGTGACGTCGAACGCGGGGTGGGCGGCGCGCACTCCCGGGGGGGCCACCCGCTGCCCGCGCACGTGGGTGACCTCGTCCGGGTCGCGCTCCTCGATGGGGATGCCGGCCCCTGAGGCGACCTCCAGGTCGACCGTCGAGGTGGGGGCGGCCACGTAGAAGGGGATGCCGTGGGCGGCGGCCAGGATGGCCAGGCCGTAGGTGCCGATCTTGTTGGCCACGTCCCCGTTGGCGGCGATGCGGTCGGCGCCGACGATCACTTTCTGCACCGCCCCCCTGGCCATGAAGTGGGCGGCCATGTTGTCCGTGATCAGGGTGCAGTCGATCCCCGCCCGCTGCAGCTCCCAGGCGGTGAGGCGGGCCCCCTGGAGGAACGGGCGGGTCTCGTCGACGAAGACGTGCAGGCCGGCGCCGGCGGCGTGGGCCGTGCGCAGGGGGGCCAGGGCGGTGCCGTATTCGACGCAGGCCAGGGCGCCGGCGTTGCAGTGGGTCAGCACGCCGTCGCCGGCGGCGAAGAGGGGGGCGCCGAACGCGCCGATGCGGCGGCAGGCGGCGACGTCCTCCTCGGCGATCTGCTGCGCCGTCGCCACCAGGATCGACCGCACCGCGTCCGGGGGGCAGCCGGCGGCGAGCCCGGCCGCCGCCCGGCGGCGCATGCGCTGCACCGCCCAGGCCAGGTTGACCGCCGTCGGGCGGGTGCCGGTCAGGAACGCCCCGGCGCGCTCCAGGAAGGCGGCGAACGCGTCCGGCTCGTCCGGCGCTTCGAGGGCGGCGAGGGCCATGCCCATCGCCGCCGTGACCCCGATGGCCGGGGCGCCGCGCACCCGCATCTCCCGGATGGCCTCGCCCGTGGCCCGGTAGTCGGCGCAGCGCACGACCGCTTCTTCGAGCGGCAGCCGGGTCTGGTCGATCAGCCAGACCTCGGCCGGCCCGCCGGGCTCCGGGGCGTGCCACTCCACCGTCCTCATCGTTCTGCGGCCCCTCCGGGTCAGCCGGTCAGTAGGTGACGAGCGACTCGAGGCGGTAGGCCCCGAGGTGCCGGCGCCCGTCGAGGAAGCTCAGCTCGACGACGAAGGCCATCCCGGCCACCCGGCCGCCGAGGCTCTCCACCAGGTGGGCGGTGGCCAGGGCGGTGCCGCCGGTGGCGAGCACGTCGTCCACCACCAGGACGTTGTGCCCGGGCTCGACGGCGTCCCGGTGCATCTCCAGGACGTTGGTGCCGTACTCCAGGGAGTACTCCCGCTTGATGCTCACCGCCGGCAGCTTGCCCTCCTTGCGCACGGGCACGAAGCCGGCCCCGAGGAGGTAGGCCACCGCCCCGGCGAAGATGAAGCCGCGGGACTCCATGCCGACCACCCGGTCGATGCCCGCGTCCCGGAAGGGGGCGGTGAGGCGATCGACCGTCTGCCGGAAGGCGGGGCCGTCTCTGGTCAGGGTGGTGATGTCCTTGAACAGCACCCCCGGCTTGGGGAAGTCCGGGACGTCCCGGATGAGGGACGCCAGGTCGATCTCGCGGGTGGTCATCGTCTTCAGGCCTCTGCGCAGGGAGTCTGCGGCGCGTTTCCGCTCCCACCACGGCGGGCCGGGCGGTCAGGTGGTGGCGCCGGTGAAGCTGAACCGGCCGAGGTGCAGGGCGGGGACGAGGGCGCTGCCGATCCAGGCCCGCTGCAAGGAGACGTCGCGGCTCAGGGCCCGCACGTCCTGGAGGGCGGCGACCAGGCTCTGGGTGAAGCGCAGGTTGCGCAGGGCGCCGGTGACCTGCCCGTTCTCGATCAGGAAGGTGCCGTCCCGGGTCATCCCGGTGATGGTCAGGCTGGAAGGGTGCAGCAGGTTGGTGTACCAGAAGCGGGTGACCCACACGCCGCGGGTGACGCCGGAGAGCATCGCCTCCCGCGTCGGGGCCTCGCCGTTGGCCATGACCAGGTTCAACGGCACCGGGCCGTAGGTGTTCGGCGCCGGCAGGGCGTGGCCGGTGCTGAGGGCGCCGGCTTTCGCCGCCGTCGCCGTATCGTAGACGGCCTCGCGGGCCACGCCCCGGTCGAAGAGGACCACCCGGCGCCGGGCGACGCCCTCGAAGTCGAACGGCAGGGGGAGGCCGCGCCGGTCGTGGGCGTCGTCCCAGACGGACACGTTCGGCCCGGCCAGGGTCTGACCCAGCTTGCCCGAGAAGGCGCTGCGCCCCTCGTGCACGGCGAGGCCGTTGAAGCCGTCGAAACCGACGAACTGGAGCAGCTCGGCCACGGCCGCCGGCTCGAGCAGCACCTCGTAGTCGCCCGGAGGTAGCTCGGCCGGCTCCCGGTTGCGGGCGCAGAGGTCGACCGCCGTGCGGGCGACGGTCTGGGGGTCGAGGCGGTCGACGTCGCCGGAGAGCTGGCTGGCGAAGCCGGAGGCGTCCCCGGCCATGACCACGGTGTTCAGCTCGGCCGCGGTGCGCGGGGAGTAGGTCCAGACGCCGCGGGAGTTGGCCACGGCGATCTCCGCCGTCTCGGTGCTGAAGGCGCCGAAGGCGAGCATCTGGCTGGCCCGGGCCGCCTCGACGACCGCCCCGACGCCGTCCGCCCGCCGCTCCGGGGCCGCCGCCGCCGTCTGGCGGTGGAAGGCGTCGATCCGCTCCCAGGGCGTCGGCCCGGGCAGTCCGGGGAAGTCCGGGTTCTCCGGCTGCAAGCGGGCCGCGGCCAGGGCGCGGGCGGCGGCGTCCCGCAGGCTGGCCGGATCGAGCTGGTTGGCGCTGGCCACGCCCACCTTCTGCCCGACGGCGACCCGCACCGAGAC